>CAZBGG010000286.1:0-1533 GCA_964491305.1 uncultured Methanosarcinales archaeon | reverse complement strand
AAATATCTTCTTCCATAGAAGAAATCTCAAGCTCTCTACAGAACACAGCAGACAAAGCCACCGAAGCAAATAAAATTTCACAAGCATCACAGGAAAAGGTCAAACAAGGAGAACAGGTAGTGAATAACTTGAGTTCGTCCATGCAAAACATTACTGTAAACAGTGAAGAAGTTTCAGAGATCATTACAAAAGTTAATGAGATAGCTTTTCAAACCAATTTATTGGCACTAAATGCTGCCGTAGAAGCGGCTAGAGCAGGAGAGCAAGGTAAAGGTTTTGCAGTGGTAGCAGGTGAGGTACGCAACCTGGCAGGAAGAGCTGCGGAATCAGCTAAAGAAATAGAAAAGCTGATTAAAACTACCATAAGTAATGTTTCTGAGGGTAACTCTCTAATGGATCAAACCAGCAATGTTTTACAGGAAATAATTCAAAACACTGAGCGAACGGTAGATGTAATAGGTGAAATATCAGCTTCTATTAAAGAACAATCTAGTGCTGCCACTGAAATAAAAACTGGCGTAGAAGAACTGAATCAGGTGACTCAGCAAAACGCTTCTATGGTGGAAGAAATTGCCAGCTCCAGCGAATCAATGCAAAGTGAAGCCAATAGTCTCAATGAATTAATATCAACATTTAAGCTAAATGGAGATAAAGATTATCGTTATAATTCGCAATCAGATTCTACAGAAAGAAAGAGAAATACCAGCACCAGCGCAAAAAATGATAAAACTCTTTTCTTGCCTCCACATAAGTCAAAAAAGCATGAAAAAAAGGCAAGCAAAAGAGAAGAAACACATCAACAGGAAGACCATCAACTAGATGATATGATAGAAGAAGATTTGGACTTAGATGATTTCGAAAAGTTTTAAAGTTTTACTTGGAGGGAATTCATTTGCTATGCACTAATAAAACCTTAGAAATAGGTGATAGAAAACGAATTTTCAAGTATTGTGCAGTGAATTCTCTCCTTGTGGATTTTATATTGAGCAAGTGTCTAAAACAGGACAGGTACATGAAGTTTTGCCAGATAATCCCTTTGCGGCGTTAGTTATGACGTGGCCTTTAACAAGAAAGAACGGATATAATTTGTGTCACTGCAGAAGAACTACCATGTTATTCCAAAAACACCAGCGCCTATCATTTTGGACAAAGGGCATCTACCATATAAGGTATTCTCTAATTTTCGAAAATCAAATTGAGTTTTATAATAAGCAAAATGCAATTATCTAAAGAGGAATTAATTGAGATGGAAAACTACACCGTTTATGGTGTTATGATACTAGATGCTTCTTCTTTTGGGGAGATGGCTAGGCAAATAGCTACCTCTCATTATGAGAACTGAGATGGCAGCAGTTATCCCTAAGGTAGAACTAGGCTGTTCAAAAATATATCAATCATGTAGCTAAATAGGAGAGCTTGTGTTTGAATAATAAATTTTTATAGTTTATGCTACTTACTGCTTGCAGAATTACAAACAGAATATTAGGAGGTGCTTTATAATGGAAGAACAGTCAAAAAATCATTCAAATACCA
>CAZBGG010000285.1:0-1533 GCA_964491305.1 uncultured Methanosarcinales archaeon | reverse complement strand
TATTCATCAACTTCTTCTAAGATAGCTGTAAAATCTCTATCCTGCTCTATATCAAAAGAAAACTCCTGTTCTGTGGTATATTGCTCTCCATCTTCTTGCCATTCTATAAACTCATACCCCTCTGCTACATCTATATCTATAGTAACTTCCTCGTTTTCATAATAAGTACCTGCACCGATTAACTCTTCGGCTCCTTCTTCTGGATCAGCTTCCAATGTTACCTCGTATTCATCAACATCTAAAGGCTCTACGATAGCCAAGAATTGCTTGTTTGCATCTGCCTCAAAGCTATGCTGTTTTTCTGTAATAGGATTTCCATAGGCAATCCATTCTCCTTCTATTTCAGAGAAATTTGTAGGAGAGTAATCCATTGTGCCTACATTCTCAGTTGTAAGTGTTTCATTTGAAGTATTTGTGCTTTGTTGCATGCTCATACCAGAAGCACCTTGATAAACCCATTCATCACCATCCCACTCATACAAACCAGCCTCTCTATCATTATCTATATATGTATTCACAAAATCACCCAAAGAAAATAAATTAGCACCGCCACCTTTCAATGCTGAATGAAATTCCGCATCTGCACCTATAAGAACCTCCTCAAGAGCAGGGTTACCTGCAAAAGCTCCATGAACAATCCACCCCCAACTATCATCAACATCAAAATAAACCTCTTCACCTAAAATGGCAACGGATTCTAAATGATTATCAACAAAAGCTTCCTCTCTCACCAATTGGACACTTTCGGGTATCTCTACATCAGTAAGATAATTACTCCTAAATGCTCTACGATCTATTTCAATAACACCGTCAGGAATATCTATACTGGACAACCCTACAAAAGCAAAAGCAGACTCCCCTATTACTTCTAAGTTACCGAATTGATACAAAAAATCTTCCTCGAAGAAATTATCCCAAAGCCCCGAAAAACCAGAAAAATAAAGCAAATTATCAGGCTCAACAAAGTTTATATCATCGAAATTATCAAAATTGTTTTCCCTAAAAGCACTACGTCCAAACCGTTCAACACTTGCAGGAATAGTTATCTCTTCTAACTCGTTATCCTTAAAGGCATTCCTCCCTATTTCTTCCACACCTTCTTCGATGTTAATACTGGTAAGATTATTATCTGCAAAACCACTTAGATAATCTACATTACCCGGAATAGTGACTTCGGTTAGGTAGTTGCGTGAGAAAGCACCATCGCCGATACTAACCACACTCTCAGGTATATCCACTTCTTCTAAATTGTTTCTGTGAAAAGCGTCTGAACCTATAACCTCCAGACCATCTCTTAAGGTTAAGTCGGTTATATTATTCCCTATAAAGCCCCACTCGTATATTATTTCTACACTGTCAGGAATATCAAGTTCGGTTAAATTATTTTCTTTAAAAGCATATCCCCCTATTTCTATTAAGCTATCAGGAAGGTATAATTCGTTTATCCCATTATCAGTAAAAGCATCCCAACCGATTTGAGTTACCAACCCTGCTTCACCATCTTCTAAAGGTGTATCAATCTCAAAACCATCT
>CAZBGG010000284.1:0-1569 GCA_964491305.1 uncultured Methanosarcinales archaeon | reverse complement strand
CATCCTAAATCATCCCCTTCAATTCTTCAAGTTCTTTTTGAATCTCTTTCTCTTCATCAAGAACTCTCTCAATGATTTTTTTAGGATCTTCATACTCAATCTCTTCATGCTCAACCTCTTTGTATCTTGAAAAAGAGAGTATGTAATCATTATCTTTAATTTCAGACAATGGAACAAGAATGCTATTGTCGCTTTCTGCTTTTTTCTTGAATTTCTCTAAAATATCGGGAATGTCTCCTTTGTAATCAACAGGATCTCGTTTATCATCAAGTGTGAAACCATCTGATTTCATATCATAGAACCAAACTTTATCAGTAGTACCGCCTTTAACAAAATAAAGTATTGATGTAGCAACTCCTGAATACGGTTTGAATACTCCTGAAGGCATCGAAATAACTGCTTCAAGTTGACAGTTTTCCATCAGAATTTTTCTGATAGCTTTATGAGCATTTGACGAACCAAATAAAACACCATTTGGAACTATTACTGCACCACGACCACCAACTTTTAAAGATTGATAAAATAACTCCAAAAACAGCAATTCAGTTTTAGTTGTCGAAACAGAAAAAGCATCGTTGATGTCTGACTTATCAATAGAACCTGTAAAAGGAGGATTTGCTAGTACAACTGAATACTCTTCTTTAACCTCATTTCGTTTTGATAAAGCATCCAAATAATTGATATGTGGTTTCTTGATGCCATGCAGAATCATATTCATAAGCCCTATACGAACCATCGTCGTATCAAAATCATAACCAAAGAATGTCTTTGACCACAATTTATCCCATATCTTTGGATCAACTATCTTTGCACCAGTCAAACCATGAACTTCTCCGGTTTCATCTTCTTTCATATGATCTTTAGGAGTATATTTTTTTACAATATGTTCGTAAGCATTTATCAAGAAGCCTGCAGTACCACAAGCAGGATCACATACAGTATCATCGACATCTGGATCAACAAGCTCAACCATCATTCTAATAATATGTCTGGGGGTTCTAAATTGACCATTCTTTCCTGAAGTCTTTAACTCATTAAGCAAATACTCGTAGATGTCTCCTTGGGTATCAATGTTTTGGACTGCAACTTGTAGTTCATCAATTATTGCAACTGCTTCTTGTAAAAGTGACGCCTTCGGAATCAAAAAAACTGCATCTTTCATATGTTGAGAGAAAAAAGTCGCTTCACCATTATGCAATTTTTTAATGAAAGGAAATACAACATCTCTCACATGTTCAAGCATCTCTTCAGCAGGCAGATTCATCCAATAACTCCATCTACATTCTTTTTTATCAATAGTTTTTCCAGAGATTTCAAAAGTGCCTTCGAATATACTATCATATTCTTCTTTTTTGAATTTAGCTCTTTTGACAAGTTTATTGTCTTGATCTTCCAAACGTTTCATGAAGATTAAATAAGACATCTGCTCTATTGCTGTTAATGGATTGGCTATTCCTCCACTCCAAAACTTATCCCATAATTTATTTATTTTTGATTTTAGTTCTCCTGTTAACATTTTTCCACCTTGAATTCAGTTATTTTTTCCGGAAAGGTCACTTTGCCTTTCCT
>CAZBGG010000283.1:0-1576 GCA_964491305.1 uncultured Methanosarcinales archaeon | reverse complement strand
ATCAATATCATTATTCTTTAACGCATTAACAACTTTCTGTGAAGTCAATAAAGGTACTAACTCGAAATCATCCAAACCAATCCTTTCTGCCATATTCAATGCAGCCAATTCTGAATAATTTCCTTTCTCACCTTGATAACCTATTTTTGCCATAATTTATCTTGAGTGAAAGCATTTGTTCACTCAACCTACCCTCCTTTTTCTAAACTTAAACTAAAACACATCTAACTATTTATTAGGCATTAAACATTGTTGAACTCTTTCTACCGTTGTATCACAATACTCCATCTCGTTCTCAATACACACATAACTCCTGTTAAGCTTTTTACATGCAATAATAGTAGTGCCACTTCCTACATAAGGGTCAAGAACGATTCCATTCTTGGGAGTAATTAAGGTTATAAGATATTCAATTAATGTTAGAGGTTTAACTGTGGGGTGATTATTGGTTTTTGTGCGTTCTTTCTTAGAAGCTTTAGGGCAATAAAATATCGGCTTAAAATCTTCTTCTTGCCACGGGCAAACCTTAAAATATCGGGCAGCAGAGCCACCGTTATCGTTATGCCCTTTCACTATATCTCCATCAGAACGACCGTTTCCCCAATCCATAGGATTAGGATTGCTCCCGCCTCGTGCAGATGCCTTGCTTGCCCCCGTCTCCGGAAACAACCCCACTACTTCATCTGAACCATCATGAATAAGATTAGCAGGGAAACGACCTTGCGGATTAGAAGGGCTTGCTCTGTCTAAAGCAAATTTACCATATATTTTATCTTTCTTGTCTGAATAATTTGTTGTTGGATTTTTAGATGATTTTTTATCCATTATCACCTTATCTTCAAACGAAGATTCAACCCTACAATCTTCAATATTTAATCCACCAGTTCCCCACTTCAAAATATTATCTGCAATAGTATCCTCCGACAAAGGCTTTCTTGCCAAAGTCCATAATTCAATCGCTGGTTTAATGGCCGTATGATTATTCATAAACTTTTCTGGTATTATAAACTTCCCATCACTATCTTTTTTAACATTTATAACTTCACCATTTATTTCAACTTTATAAGTATTAACCATAAAATAACACCTCCTCTGCTTCTTTTATAAATCCTTCTTCTATATACTCTCTATGTTTATCTTTATGACAATCAAAACACAAAGTCACTAGATTCTCCAAAGAGTTATCATAACAAAACCTATATGGCTCCCAGTGATGAACTTCTATTTTTTCTTTACTTCCACATTGCTGACAAGTGTAATTATCTCTTTGCAAACAAGAAGTTCTTTGCATATTCCAATCACTACCATAACTAAAAAATGTTTTCATTTTATTTTTTCGCAATGTTTTAGAAATCTTCATCCTAGTTTCATAGGCAGTATTATTGCCCTTATTCCAGTGTTCTAACGTGCCATTTTCAAATCTACGCTTTCTCGTATTTGATATTGCTCGCTTTTGTTGCTCTGTAAGATTCTTTCCTTTATTCCAACCGCCAAACCTACATGTTCTTTCTCTCCTTTTAATACCATTCCTTATTAAAGATCTTCTAACCGTTTCTTCGCTCACATTATAATCAAA
>CAZBGG010000282.1:0-1579 GCA_964491305.1 uncultured Methanosarcinales archaeon | reverse complement strand
TATCAGAAGGTCAATTAGACACATCTCTAAAAGCTTGTAATTATTGCCTAGAGACCTTGAGGTATGATTTTACGGAAAAGGTTTTAGTGATTTTCCTAGATAATCAGAATAACGTTATCAGCAAGGAAATAATGTTCACTGGAACAGTGAATGAGGCAATGATATATCCTAGAGAGATTGTAAAAAAAGCACTATTAGAGAATGCTTGCTCGGTAATTATTTCACACAACCATCCCGGCGGATATCTAAAACCTTCACCTCAAGATTTAAATATTACAAAGGGATTAGAAAAAATTCTTAAAACAGTAGGAATCAACCTTCTAGATCACATATTGGTAACAATGACACAAACAATGAGCCTGAAAGAAGCAGGATATATGTAAAACAAAAAACCCGCAAACGTGGGTTTTTTTTACGCTTCGGTATCCATTAATAAGCCTGCTATTTCCCAAAAACCAGCAAGAATATCTAAAATGTATTCAGGAGGCACTTCTCTAATTGTCTCCATTGTGTCTTTGTCAATAATTTTAACTACGATCCTATTAGTCTTTTCGTGTATCGAAATGTCTAGCGTTGTGTTATTGACATTGTTTGGTTTTAACATTTTACCCAATTCTTCTTTTCTCTTTTCTAATATCTTTCTCCTCATTTCTTTCATCTCTTCTTTTTTATCTAAAGCCTTCGGCTTAATCTTTTCTGTTAATGTTTTCTCCAACCTTTCTCTAATTTTCTTATCATACTCAGATACTGATGGATTTCGCTTTGTAGAATTGTTTGAGTTGTCGGTGTTGCTACTACTAGTTTTTTGCACTTTCAAGTGATCACCTCCTTTCAGATTGGAATATTATTTCTAGGATTTCTTCTAATAATTCTATGTTTTCCTCTGATTGCCAGTCTATTTCTAGTGGTGCATTAGGATTAATTTTCAATCTTTTTAGAATTAATTCAATTGAGCTATCTTGTTCTGGGTCTAGGCTTTCTTTTTGATTTAATTCTTCTTCTGTCTCTTCTTCGCTTCTATTGTATGGAGATTCGATCTCATAATGATATATTGCTCTAGTTGGACGATTATCATTATTGCAAGATATTAGAGCAGGTAAAAGCAAAATAGTCAAAAATATTAACATTTTTTTAGAATGTCAGTAAAAGAGTGGGGTTATACCCACTCTTTTACTGTTTTCATTATCTTTTCTTCAACAATGGGATTTAATACTTGCCCTGCAGCGATAATCGCAACCTCGCTACATACTCCTGTGTATTCAATCCCTTCTATTTCGATCTGAAATGAATATACCCCGCTACTTAATGCAGTTATTTTGGTCATAACAATCATCTCCTTTTTAATAGAATATATGCTCTATTGACGAGTGACACAGACAATAGACTTTCTTCCCCTTAGGTGTCTTACTTGAAAAGTAAGATATGTGCCAGTCATTTTCTAGTCGAAAATCTTTATTATAACCGAGCTGTTCCTTTAACTCTTTGAGATCTTCTTGGCAAACATTCCTCTTAAATGTTTCTATTTTGACTTCCCTAGAGTTGTCTAAAATAAACTCTAAAAGTCTTTTTGACAGCGGGC
>CAZBGG010000281.1:0-1586 GCA_964491305.1 uncultured Methanosarcinales archaeon | reverse complement strand
TATTACAAGAATGCCCAAATAACTCAAGGCTGCCATGATATTAACCTCTTCTCCTTCTTTTTGTTCTTCTTGAGAAGAAGATTCTTCCGATGTTTCCTCTAAGCCTTCTTGGCTCTCTTCTTGTTCTTCTAAGTTGTTGTCTTCAATCATAATTTATAACTTTAGAAATCACAAAGGACCTTTAAGCTAATTCTATCTCAAAAAAAGGATTTTGTGTCAAAATAAAGATTGTTGGTGCAAGTTCATTTGTTTTCATGACCAGCTACTCAACAACGGTATCTTGCTTGTTTTCATTTTCTTCGCCGCCCTCAATCCACTCTAGCTCTATTTCAAGACTTTTTTTTGTTCTTCCTTTTATTTCCTCTTCAACCTTAATCTCAATAGTTAAGTTTGAAGGAATATGAAGCTCTGTCTCTTCTTCTCCTTTTCTGAGAACAACCTTTCCTTCTTCGATTTTGTCAGCAAAACTCCTCAACACAGAAGCTACCTCTTGAGAGCTTCTTTGTTCTTCACTTTTAAACAATATTTTTTCCATAAAATTTAATTTAAGATTAATAATTTTCCGTTTTTAACTCCTTCATATCTATTGATTATTGAACGTATCTTTTTATTTTTTCGGCAATAACGATGATCTCACTGTTTTCTATATCGATAACCTCCCCTATAACTGTCACTGCAGATGGGCCAATGCCGCCTGACATATCTTTGAGTTCTGCGAGAGTAAGATTATCATCGTGTACTCTTTCAGTTCCAGCTACAAAGGTTGTTATCTGCGTTTCAGGAGAAGTTTTGACGCTAATCACAACACCTTCAATAAAACGACCAACAGAACTACCGTCATCTTTAAATTCAGTATAGGTAATAATACCTTTAAACATTTTTTCTTCTAAATCAAAGCTTTCATGCTCAGGAACAATATCAAAATCAAATACTTCTCCTGTTCTCATCTCCGCATTTAATTCTTCAATCACTATCATCTCTTCCGATTCCTGTAGCTGAGGATTGTGTGCATAAAAATAATAAACACCTGCAACGACAAGAAATACTATAACAATTGCAACTATGACGACTGATAAAATGTTTTTCATACTACTTAAATTAATTTTTATTTATTAATCTTATTAAGTTCTTTTTTAAGCTTCTCTACTTCTTTCTCTAGCTTATTAACCTTTGATAATGCCGCTATAGCAAAAACAAAAGCAATTGGTGTAAGATATACTAATATTTCCATTTATTTTTTATTTCCTTTGTTTTTTTCTAAAGATTTCGTAAAGCGCAAAAAGAGTAAAGCCGACACCAAGACCAATAAATAGTCCTGCAATAAAGTTTCCAAAAAGAAGCCCAAATCCCATGCCACCTAAAACTCCAGCAGGAATAAACAACCCTCCGGGAGAGTCGTCGTCTTCTCTAATCTCTTTTTTTATTTTTTCGACAATCTCCTCTTTTATTTCATTTTTTACTTTTTCTCTATCTTCCATGATTTTTTAGTTTATTTAATAAACGACACTGTTATTATAGCACAAAAGAAACAAGTGCTACTCTTTAAAAACAAAAACCTCTTCTATTTTTTTCCCAAAAACTTTACT
>CAZBGG010000280.1:0-1587 GCA_964491305.1 uncultured Methanosarcinales archaeon | reverse complement strand
ACAGAATGTTATAGTACTATAATCTTATTCTATTATTAATTTATTTGTCCTTATACTTTACTATTATAGCATTTTCTGGGCACATCTCTATACAACAATCACATTTTATACATTTCTCAGTATCAATAAATTGCATATTATTTCTTTTGTCGTTCGCATGAATGGCATTTACAGGGCAGTTGTTTTTGCATATAAGGCAATTGGTACATGCCATAGTAATCCAACGATAATTATCATCGAATGCTTCTCCACTTTCATACATTTTTTTGAAGAACCAATACGTAAAATTCTTTTCAAATGACTTTTCAATCAGAGGATCACCTAATAGATTAATGTGAGGTATTCTTGCTTCTCCAATCCCATTCTCGTAGGCAATTCTGCAGGTTGGAATGACTAATGGGTCCATATTTGCGATTTTTGAAGCAACAGAATCAATCGATGTCTCATCTTTTCCAGATATTATATAACCAAGATTTGCACTAGGTCCATGTAATGGTCCATCGTTACCTTCAAGACATTCAATAGCATCCATTATGGTAAGATTGAAATTTGCATTCGCCGAGACATCAACTACAGCTTTTGAGAAATTTTCCTTTTGATAGTCTTTATGGATTTTTAATCTCTGTTTATGTTCAATACATCCAAATGAATTCTTCACAGCACCTGTTATAGCTGTGTGCATATGTGTCTTAAACTTTGGAAGGTTAATCCTGACATCTGCATTTATGTAGTTGTTGGCGTAATAAACTTTATCTAGTAACAATCTTTTTTTTGTTTTTACGGGAGAAAAAAAGCCAGATTCGAAGTCTGTCATCTTAATTCCCAAATCTTTTGATATCTTACCGACATGTGAGATTAAAACTTTTTTATTATTTCCATACCCTGTGGCTAATTCTCCAATGATGGGTGTAGCACCCTCTTCAAGTACAAGTTCAGCAACTGCTCTTATAAATGAAGGGTTAGTAGCAGCATTAGTGTTGACAGCAATGTCAGATATAAGATTGGGTTTTAGTAGAACCTTTTGTTTGGGCTTGATAAACTTACCCAGTCCGCCCAGTAAATCTAAAGCTTGTTTGATAGTTTTTTTCAGATGAGGGTAAGTATAATCCCTACAGGACTTCAAAGCTATGTCCGACATAGAAAAAGAAAAGCAAGGATGTATAAATAACTGTTGAATATTCTTATTATGATGACTTTATCATAAGTAAAAATATTATGTTTGAGTGTGTGGGGCAGTGCAAAGCTTTTTAAATACTTCCCATTTTCTAGCGCCCATGTCAACAAAAGACAAAGAAGTCTCCTCCGATGCTATCGAGAAAGGTCAACCGGTACTCAACATAGGTCTCATAGGTCATGTAGACCACGGTAAGACAACACTTACTGAGGCATTATCTGGCAGGTGGACGGATACACACTCGGAAGAGATGAGACGAGGGATAACCATAAAACTAGGATATGCCAATACTGTGATAAGAAAATATCCTGGAATCGACGATCACACAGCATACACGGTCAATAAGGAAAAGAAGGATGGAAAGACTCCTGTGCCATTGAAGAAGATAAGTTTTGTGGATGCACCAGGTCATG
>CAZBGG010000279.1:0-1594 GCA_964491305.1 uncultured Methanosarcinales archaeon | reverse complement strand
ATATTTATGTAACAATTTGTGTAACAATATGTAAACCCCAACCTCTCAAGTTGTTTTAGTAGTGTCTTTTCCAGTTGTGATTCGGATTGGTGGGGCATGATTAGTAAGCTTTTTCCCAACAAGCCTTAAGTGCATCGTGAATGGTATTCATTTCTGTCTCAAATTTGTCTTGAGTAATTTCTGAGGCTGCTTTTTTAGCGTGTTTCACTTTTTCCTTCCAGTCTAACTTTGTCTCCCGCCACTCATCTGGATAATATTCTTCCAAACTTTGAGCTGGTAAAACAAAAAACTGACCTCCTTCTTCCAAATATGAATAGCTGTCTCTAAATTTCTGGAAATCAGTCTCCTTTTCTGGTGAGGGCGAATCACAAAGTATAACTAGACTATTTTTATACATAGGACTGCTGTACAAGGGGTAGAAGACCTTGTTTATGCCTTGCATGCTTTTTTGTTGCTGAGAATGATCACCTTCAGCAACAACTATTTGGATTTCGGGCTTCTCTGAATAATATTTTTTAATTACTCTCTGAATAAAGTACAACTCACTAGGTCCCTCCACAATTAAAAAATTGCGAGGCAGCAAAAGATCTTTTGGACTACCTCCAAGGAGTTCGTAGATTACATTTGCTTTATCCTTATCATCGCATGGTGAAATATCAGTAGTATTATCTTCTCTTTCTGTCATAAAGATTTTCTGATCTCCGTCATTATCTGCCACCAAAACAGAAGAATGAGTATTCAAAAACACCTGGTCGCCGTTTGTAGCAATGTCAAGCAAGGCATTTTTTAACTTTCTTTGTCCCGTTGGATGTAGATGTAGTTCTGCTTCATCAATCATAAAAAGGAAGCTTCTTTCGATATTTCGTTCTCTTCTGAATTCAGCGTACGCTTGAATAATTGCTAACATTAGTGCTCTCTGCATCCCGTCTCCTTTTCTGTCTGCTGTTGTTTTTACTCCGTCATCAATTTCCGTTTCAAAGTTTTTTAGAAGATCTTCAAAAGCAGGAGAATCAACTTTAAAATCTACGCTTGTACCACTAGGAAATTGCTTTTTTAGGTAAACTTCCACCTTCTGCCCTAACAAATTCAGCTCTGTTTTTACCTGAGAACCTTCTTCTTCAAAAAGTCGAGAGAATTCTTTTTTAAATTCCTGATATTCTTCACCTTCTTCAACTATCGCAGTTAAGACATTTGATAGCATTTGTCCGATTGGAGTGGTTGATTTATATCTGGATACGTCTTCAAGCCTGGTTTTTGTATCAACATACTCAAGCCTAGGCAAAAGTTGATTGAGGGCTCCATCAAATCCAGTTCCCGGCGCAACAATTTGATCGCCTATAATAAAACGTTTCTTATGATCCGTTCTGCCGTCACTGGTTTTCATGATAGTGATAGTATCCTCTTCGCCTAACTTATTACGGATTACTTTTTGCTGTTTTGGGTTGGCCATCTGGTCTATACCAGCCTGAACGTTTATAAATTCAACTTCCACACTAATCTCATTTGAGCTTTTTTGGCCAAACCTTAAATCGTCTGTGGTGCTAGTTGCGTTATAGAACCAAGCTATTGCTTCAAACAAGTTCGTTTTACCGTG
>CAZBGG010000278.1:0-1597 GCA_964491305.1 uncultured Methanosarcinales archaeon | reverse complement strand
TGCATCAAAAACGCAAGATAACGCAGGAGATGGAACTACTACTGCCTGCTTGCTTGCTCAGTCTATAATTCATGAGGGCATGAAGCATGTTACCTCTGGCGCAAATCCTATTGAGGTAAGAAGAGGTATTGACAAAGCAACAGAGTCAATCGTTAATGACTTAAAGAAAAGAAGCGAAAGTGTAACTGACAGGGAGAAAATAACCCAGGTTGCAACAATTTCAGCGAATAACGACGAGGAAATCGGAAAACAGATTGCAGATGCGATGGAAAAAGTAGGCAACGATGGTGTGATAACTGTTGAAGAAGCAAAAAGCATAGAAACAAGCCTGGAGGTAGTAGAAGGAATGCAGTTTGATAGGGGATTCGTTTCACCTTATATGGCTACAGACCAGGAAAAAATGACAAGCGAGCTCGAAGACCCTTATATATTGATTACTGATAAAAAAATAAGCAATATGAAACAGCTTGTACCTGCGCTTGAAAAGGTTGCAAATGAGGGCAAACCACTCTTCATAATAGCAGAAGAAGTTGAAGGAGAGGCACAGGCAGCTCTTGTACTCAATATAATGAGAGGTACAGTGAAAGCATGTGCTGTAAAAGCTCCTAGCTTTGGAGAAGAGCAAAAAGAAATGCTGGAAGATATTGCAACCTTAACAGGCGGAAAAGTAATTTCAGAAGAAAAAGGTATGAAGCTGGAAAACTTCAGTGAAGACATGCTAGGAAGAGCAAGAAAAGTTACTGTTGACAAAGATAAGACAACAGTTGTTGAAGGAAAAGGTGAAAAACAAGATATCCAGTCAAGGATGAGGCAAATTGAGAATCAAATAAAGAACGCAGACAGTGATTACAAGGTAAAGGATTTAAAAGAAAGGCTTGCAAAACTGGGAGGCGGAGTAGCAGTAGTGAAAGTAGGAGCTGCAACAGAGACTGAAATGAAAGAGAGAAAGATGAGAATTGAAGATGCACTTAACGCTACTAAAGCGGCAGTTGAAGAAGGCGTAGTAGCAGGAGGCGGAATTGCTCTATACCGAGCTAGTAATGCCTTGGACAATGTGGAACTGCCAGAGGATCAAAACATTGGAAAGATGATTTTGAAGAGGTCCCTTGAAGAGCCAGTAAGACAGATAGTAAGTAACGTTGGTATGGAAAGTGCAGAAGTAATGGCAGAAATTAAAAACAAAGAAGGCAATTATGGTTACAATGCAAAGACTGGAAACTATGAGGATTTATTTAAGGCAGGGGTAATTGACCCAACAAAAGTAATAAGGTCTGAAATCCAAAACGCCGCTTCAATAGCAGCGATGGTTCTGACAACAGAAGCATGCCTGACAGAGTATGATGCAGAGAAAGAAGAGAAGCCTTTTGAGTCAATTATAATCTAATTGACTTTAAATTTTATTTTTTATTTAATTTCTGTTTCTAATAAAGAAAATTTAGAGAAAAAGAAAAATTAACGATTCTCTTCAGAGCTTTCTCCGCTCTCTTCACTTTTTTCTTCTCCGCATGACACGTCTTCACTGCTGTTTTCTTCACTTCCTTTATGGTGCTGGTGTACTTCATTGCTGACAGTGTTGAGTTTTTCAAGGAACTCTTCC
>CAZBGG010000277.1:0-1609 GCA_964491305.1 uncultured Methanosarcinales archaeon | reverse complement strand
AAATCCGGAAACTATTTCGTTTCTCGAACCTTTAATCTTTTGTAACAGACTCACTGATGCGTATGCTATCACCCGAATAGTTAATGAAAAAACTTCTACCACATTCTGAACAAGTAGCTATAACACTCAACCCTTTAACCAACTCGCACAATTTGAATGTACAACAGAAAACTTCAGCCGTCATTAACAGACACCTCCTTTGGTGGTTTAACCCCAAACTTTTCCATCTCTTCTTTCCAATAATCCAGATGCTCTTCGCCATCCTTTATTCTGGCATACAATCCTCGATCCAGTTGACCAGCCAACCAGTCCAAGGCGTGTACTCTTTCCCATGTATACGTTTTATCTCCGGCATACTTTTGTCGCCAAACCCCTTTGACTTTATCTCCCATATCCCAAACTACAAATTCACTCATTACTTCCCTGTTAATATCTAATCTTTCAAGAATTAATCTGTGTTTACCCATTTTATTTCACTTCCTTTCTATTATTATATGTGTCTAGATCAACAAATCCGGAAACTATTTCGGTTTCCGAAGTGAATCTCAAAACGGGGACAGAATAATCTGTCCCCTATTTGCAACTCACTTCTCTTCTATAATATCTGACCACTCTGTACGAGGATCCATTGTACTGTCCATCCAGATACGAGTAATATTTTTCATAGCTTCCAGTCCAGATGCAGGATGCTCCTTTATATACTCAATAATGTCATAACCATAAATCTCCAATATGTCATACAGCTTTTTTGGTCGATACGTCGAGATTGCTATACCCTCCAACACATATTCAATCCCGTGTTTAGTCAATGGTACATCCATCAATGCGTTACAATCTGAACAGTACAATGGATAGTCCCATTCTTCATCAAACAACGGTATCAGTTCATCCTTCTCCTCATCAGATACACACTGAGGACAAATGATTGTATCACAATCACTGATGTAACCTTGAATCATTTTATTCTCCCCCTTAGTTCATACGCTTGATGCAATTCCGCCAATACTGCCTCTGGATCTTGTTTTATTAAATCAACCAGTTCATCCCAATAGTAATCAACAAGGTTAAAAGTACTTTCCTTGTTCAATTCTCTATATATCAAACCACTTGTGAAATCCTCCCACAATCCTTGTATATCTGCCCAACAATACAGTACAGGAATTACTGCATTGCATTCATCACAGGTTGTAATCGGTTCATCCTTTGTGTTAGTGTACAATTTCTTCTTGACCTTTTGGTCAGCAAAGCAGTCAGTGCATAAGCACTGACCGCTTTCTGTTTTATAACCTGTCAAAATTCCTATCATTATATCTTTCCTCCCTCTCTTTTCCAGTCTTTCCTCAACATATCCAGATGTTTATGTGAATATACTCCGTTGCTTACAATCTGATAAGCCATATAGGCAATAATTTCATCAATCTTATCGCCTATTATCTCTTCGTGACCAGTAGAGCAATCTCTAACGATTGTCCATTGATCGTAAGTTTTAAACAATAAGCTGTCGATTACCTCATGAACAAAATCTTCAAAATATCCGCCGTCAGGCCCTCTCACAATTTCCTCACAGATAGTTTCTAATGTATCATCAACAATCTCATCCAAAATTTCT
>CAZBGG010000276.1:0-1618 GCA_964491305.1 uncultured Methanosarcinales archaeon | reverse complement strand
TATGCTGCTGAAAGGGCTTTGCAAATACTAGATGATCCTGAGCTGATGAGTAATGATTTCCGCAAGAAGCTTAAAATCCAGGGTGGAGAAGGTATAGGTGTAATAGAGGCGCCAAGAGGTACCTTGATACATCATTATAAGGCTGATGATACCGGAAGTATCACAAAAGCAAACCTCATTGTTTCAACCATCGGCAACAACCCTGCGATGAACCAGGCTGTGCTGGAGGTGGCAAAAGACCATATAAAAGGAGGAGAGGAAGAGATACCAGAGGAAGTGTTGAATAGGATAGAAATGGCTGTTAGGGCACATGATCCATGCTTAAGCTGTGCGACACATGCTATTGGCCAGATGCCTCTTCATTGTACAGTATATAACCACAAGGGAGAAAAAATCAACGAGCGAAAAAAAGAGTAGGAGAACTGGTATTTTAGAAAGTCCTCCTTTTATTTTTTCTTTACTATATCTTTTAAATAATTAAAAAACTTTTTTTCTTAAACCTTGTTATAGGATACCAAACCACAAACCTTTTTAATCTTTTTCATAACCGATATCTGAAGATGGGTTGGAATATAAAGTCAAAGCTTAAAAAAACGAAGAAGTTCATATGGGATGATGATTCTCTCCTCAGCTGGGTAGTAAATGTTATTTTGGCCTTTGTCCTGGTTTATTTTGTTATTTATCCAGGCCTCGGACTTCTGCTTGGCACCAGTCATCCTGTTGTAGCAGTGGTTTCGGGAAGCATGGAACACAGGACAACTAACCCTTGCGCAGAGTATGACCCTTTCTCAAGTATGTGTGTAGAGGTCAATGAGTCAACCTACAGGCTTTGTGATACTTATTTTGATGAAAGAAAGCGCGTTGATTTTGAGTTCTTCTGGGAAACTTGCGGGGAGTGGTATGAGGAAAGAGACATAACAAAAGAAGAATTCAGGGACTTTCCTCTAAGCAATGGATTCAATACAGGGGATATTATAGTTTTAAGAGGGATGGATGCAAAAGATATAGAAATAGGGGATGTGATTGTATTTTATGCAACAAAAGATTTTCCTATAATTCACAGGGTGGTTGATAAAGAAAACCACAACGGGGAGTATGTTTTTACGACAAAAGGAGACCATAATAAAGAAGTGGGCTCTGATGATAAGAATATAAAAGAAGAGGATATCATTGGCAAGGCATCTTTTAGGATACCTTATTTGGGCTGGATAAAGCTAGGAGCCCATAAACTATTACTTGCTATTTTTTGAGCAGTAAATTTTATAAATATTGGAGGCCCACTGGAGTTTAAGATGATTTTTTGCGATAAATGCGGTTCAATAATGATGCCAAAGAAAGATAAGAAAGGGGTTTTTGTCTGCTCTTGTGGTTATGAAAAGAGCGAGGTTGAAAACTCTAAGATGAAGGAAAGTTTGGAAAATAAAGAAGATGTTCCTGTAGTGGATAAGGGAGAAGAGGACCCTTCCCCTTTAGTAGAGGCGGAATGTAAAAAGTGTGGTCACAACAAGGCCAGATTCTGGACGGTGCAAACCCGGGCTTCAGATGAGCCGGAAACCAAATTCTTTAGATGTGAAAAGTGTAACCATACATGGCGCGACTATGACTAAGAAAAAAAAAG
>CAZBGG010000275.1:0-1636 GCA_964491305.1 uncultured Methanosarcinales archaeon | reverse complement strand
GAAAACAGATTTCTCACACCCCTTCTTTGTAAACTCTTCCTCCAATAAATTTCTTATCTATCCTCTTGAAATCTATGAAGCCCTTTATTTAAATTTCTTTTCCTTTTGGGGTAGTAAGTGAACTATGAAAAATTATTTAAACCACTATTTTAATCTGTCTATATGGTTAAAAGAACCCTAATAACGTG
This sequence comes from uncultured Methanosarcinales archaeon, assembly GCA_964491305.1. GTDB lineage: Archaea > Nanobdellota > Nanobdellia > Woesearchaeales > DSVV01 > CAZBGG01. The sequence goes on along the minus strand of CAZBGG010000275.1, from coordinate 1,448 downwards.
CGCCTTGTTATACGCAAATGGACCATTGCATCTGGGCCATTTGGTAGGTTATATCCAAGCTGACATTTATTCAAGATTTTTGAAGCTAATGGAAAAAGAAGCAGTCTATGTCTGTGCTGATGATACACACGGTGCTCCCATAGAAATTAATGCTAAAAAACAAGGAGTGACACCTGATGAATTGATAGAAAAGATGTTTCACGAACATGTGAGGGATTTTGATTCTTTCAAAGTAGGGTTTGATGAGTACTATACAACACATTCAGACGAAAATAAGGCTTATTCAGATAGATTATTCAAGATTGCTAAAGATAGCGGTTATATATACAAAAAGGAAGTAAACCAGCTTTATTGTAATCATTGTGAAAGGTTCCTCCCTGACAGGTACGTTAAGGGAAAGTGTCCAAAATGTGAATCTGATGAGCAGTATGGAGATGTATGTGAAAAATGCGGCACCAGCTATAATCCAACTGAACTTATTGAACCACATTGCTCGACATGTCAAGTAAGCCCTGTTGTAAAAGCATCAAGCCACTATTTTTTCAAATTGAGCGTTTTTTCGGAAGAATTGTTGAAATGGCTGGATAGAAACCCTCATTTCCAGCCTGAAATTGTTAACTCCATTAAGCACTGGATTGAATATGGTTTGGAGGATTGGGATATTAGCAGGGATTCACCATATTTTGGCTTTAAAATACCCGGTGAAGACGATTTATACTATTACGTGTGGTGGGATGCACCGATAGGTTATATCTCTAGTTCAGAACATCTATGCAAAAAGAAAGGTTGGGGAACCGCCGAAGAACACTATTGGAAAAGTCAAGAAGCTGAGATAATACACTTTATAGGTAAAGACATAATATATTTTCATTTCCTTTTTTGGCCTGCAGTCCTAATGGCCTGCGGATACAATCTTCCCAACGATATAGTTGTCAATGGATTCTTAACCATCAATGGACACAAGATGAGTAAGAGCCGCGGCACATTTATAAAAGCAAAAGACTTTATTGATAATGGAAATAACCCTGAACATTTAAGATACTTCTTTGCAAGAATGCTTTCAAAGAAAGTTGCTGATGTGGATTTTAATGAAGAAGAATTTAAAAACAAAATAAACAATGAGTTACTTGCTAACATAGGTAACTTCTGTAATAGGGTCATTAGCTTCACCAACAAACATTTTGATGGGAAAATTAGAGCAACAAATACTTTCTCTGAAGTCGAGAATAAAATAAATGCCATAGAAGAGTTTTACAGCGAAGTCAACTTCAAAGGAGCAATTAAAGAGATATTGGAAATAAGCGATTTAGGTAACAAATATTTCCAGGATAATGAACCATGGAATAGAGTGAAAGAAGAAAAAGAAGAAGTTGAGAAGGTACTGGGTTGTTGCCTTAATCTAGTCAAGCAGATTTCTATAGCAATAAAACCCATTATGCCAGAATTCT
>CAZBGG010000274.1:0-1643 GCA_964491305.1 uncultured Methanosarcinales archaeon | reverse complement strand
ATTGTATGGAACTCTTAAAGAGTTTGCCTTCCAATTCAGTAGATTGTATTATAACTGACCCACCTTATAATGTTCTTGCTCTTGATTGGGATAAGCAAGAAATTGACTGGACAGCTTTGGCAGAAGAATTTTATAGGGTTCTAAAAGTGAATGGATGTATTTATGTTTTTGGACAAATGCCCATGATTAATTTTGTGTTTGTTGAGTTGTCCAAAAAATTCAAGTTTAAGCAAGATTTAATCTGGTATAAGAATAGAGGTTTTTCCCTTGCCAATACAGTATTTACAAAATATCACGAAAACATTTTATTCTTTGTCAAGGGAAACGAATCAATACTCAAAGCTTTTGGAAAGAGAATAAAAGAGAAGAGAGTTGAGTTGGGTTTGTCCTTAAAACAGATTGGTTACCTCTGTGAAGAAAAATGGTATCACAGAGGTGGACATATGTATTACGAAACTGGTTTAGCTTGTCCGACCAAAGAACAATATGATAAACTTATGGATGTTTTAGGATTAGACAAAGAAGAATTTAATTGTTTATTTGATAGACCTACTTTTAACTTTGAAGACATAAAGTTAGACGGAGAACCTTATAAGATTACTCGGAAAGCACAGAAACTTTATGGAGTTAAAAGTAACATGGGAGAATATACTCAAATAAACAACGGAAAGAGAAGTCCTAAAACTGTTCTTGAGTATCCTATTGTTCAAGGGGGAAAAGAATATTTTGGACACCCAACTCAAAAACCAAAAGCTTTGATTAAATATCTTATACAATCTTGCTCAAACGAAAACGACATCATTTTAGACCCCTTTTTAGGTAGTGGAACAACTGCCAAAGCTTGTGAAGAATTAAACAGAAGGTGGCTCGGTGCTGAATTAGAAGAAGATTATATCTCCATGATAAACAAAAGATTATCACAGCAAACCTTGAGCAACTTATCGGGATTTATTCAAGGGGCTACGCCATCGTTTAATACGGATTGAGGAGAGTGAGAATGGTCAAAAAAAATTATGATAAATGTATGATGGATGACGCAGGCGATTTGGTCATATTCAATGGACATTATTCATTGAAGGAAGCCAGAGATATAATAGAAAAAGAAGAATATGATGAGCCTAGTAATTGGGGCTTACCCCAACACATTTATGTTAAATTTGGCTTTGTGCCTGGAGATGAAGACCCAGTCGAATTTGGTTTTGTGGAGTTCGATGAATATAAAAAAGGTAGGGTCAAGGCTACATTATTAAAAAGGATTTAACGGGTACACAACAAGTTACTTCGCCCAAATCTGCAGAGCAGACTTCGTTAAATCCAGATATTATACGCAATTATTTTCAAAGGCTCAAAGGTGATACAAGATGAAATATCCAAAGATACAAACATTATGGAAGAGAGATGAAAACAAGAAGTTTACAATTATAGAGGGTGACTTCTCTAAAGATGAGTTTGCTTCAATAGATAAATGGGAAGTTACCGAAAAGATTGACGGAACAAACATCCGAATTTTTTGGAATGGAGAAACTGTTAATTTTGGTGGTAGAACAGATAATGCTCAAATTCCAACTTTCCTTTTAGATATGTTACAAAAAACATTTACTGCTGATAAGTTTAAAGAGGTCTTTCCTGATTCTAACAATGTA
>CAZBGG010000273.1:0-1647 GCA_964491305.1 uncultured Methanosarcinales archaeon | reverse complement strand
GGGCATTGAGGGATGGTATAAACACCATCATCAACAAAAATAACGAAAATTTTGAAAAATAATCATTTAGAAATCTTCAATGGCTATTATCTTCATCCACTGCGCCGGAACAAAAGAAAAACGCCGCGGGTGGGATTTGAACCCACGATTCCCGAAAGAACGGGATCATTGCGGTATTGTGGGCTTCATAAGAACCACAGCTCTTAGCAATCCCGCGCAATACCAGACTATGCGACCGCGGCAACATCTCGGAAAGAGGTTAGGGGTTTTTTATAAATTTTACCAACAAAAAAAGCAAAAAGAGCCTGAATGAGAACTATAATACTAAACCAGAAAACGCTTAATCTCACTCATACTTCTTTAAAACATTAACAATTTTTTTCATATTTTCTTTAGAAACACTAAGTGTGTAGCCATGAAGAACTAATTTCAGGCCCTCAACATCCCCAGGCATCACATCAACAATTTTGAAAATATGCTCTTCTTTAAGCCTCGGAATTTCTAAGGATTTTATTTCATCCACCAGTTCTTTACCTTTCCTAGGACCTAACTTAACAAAAACATTCAAATACTCTTCTGCTTTTAGGCCCCTAAAATTAAGCTCCCCATCCCGTTTTTTAATCTTAGATATCTCATTCTTCAATTCATACATTGGAATTGGTTTCTCTTCTATTATGACTGGCTTTGAGTCCATTTTTTATACCTTCCTTAGATGGGCAGGATGCACAATTAAGCACTTGAACAATCCCCCGTCCTTTATAGAAACTTCGTAGCACCTACCTTTCTTTTTAAGCACAGTACCCATTTTTCCATGGAATTTCGGAGGATACATACCCTTCTGAAGCGAAGAATCTGCATCCAGACAAACTTTTTCTCCTTCTGCAAAATTCTGCATATATCTCCTGATGCACAGCTTCCCTTTCTCCCTGTAATTCTTTCTAAGCTTATACCTTGTCTTCCTTCTCATTCCGCCTATTCTTTGAACCATTTTAAACACTATCAGTAAATGAATTATATTCCGGAGAAAAAGCAAGTGCCTTAAAAATCTTTTGATTTTTAATAGAAAATGATAATAGCTGTCTTAAAGTGCAATGAGCATCTAAATCAATCCACTTCATTTTGATTGCACCAGCTTTCGCATTGTAGCCGTAAAAAAGATAATTTTATAAATACCCCCTTATCCCAGGCAAAAATAACATAATCACAGGAGATTCATATGGCAAAACCAAAAAAAAGTTCGAAAGAAACTCTCAAATGGAAGAAAAAGAAATGGGTTAGGATAATAGCGCCGACTGAATTCAAGAATGCACAACTAGGGGAATCACTCGTTATGACCCCTGAAAATCTGGTGGGCAAAACTGTAAAATCCAACCTTATGACAATAACAGGAGATATGAAAAAACAAAATATCAATGTTAAATTCTCTATAAACGGAATTAAGGATGGGCAGGCAGTAACCAGCCTGAAGTCTTATGGAGTTATCCCTTCAGCTGTCAAAAGAATGGTAAGAAGGGCAAGAGACAGGGTGGACCATAGTTTTACAGCAAAAAGCAAAGATGGATTCAAATTAAGGCTAAAACCATTATTGATTACAAATAATAATGCAGGCAAAGCAGTCTTAACAATGCTGCGAAAAAAGACAGAAGG
>CAZBGG010000272.1:0-1648 GCA_964491305.1 uncultured Methanosarcinales archaeon | reverse complement strand
GACATAGTATCCATTTCTTCGGGGTATACGGCAACAAAACCATCATCTTCAATAATACCTGCTCCCTCTTTGTTGTTTTCATCTATGAGGTGATCAACTTCGTTATCTGTTTCAATGTGGCCAGTAAACATATCTATTGCAGAATATTCTTGGTGTTCTACGGGTTTAAGAATATCAGACATACTCATCCCATATACACTTGTGGAAATACAGAACAAAAATAAAAATACAAAAAAGGTTGTTTTGAAGATATTTTTAAACATTTGCTACACCACCTAACTATTTTTAATACAAAGCAACCGAAATAGATCATTATCTATTAATCCATTAGTGGCTACCACAAAAGGAAAGCCAAACTTGTCGGTTTCGTAAAAGTTGCCACCAGCTTCGGTTACCAACAACGCCCCTGCATAATAATCCCAAGGCTTTAAATCCAACTCGAAATAACCATCCAATCTTCCACTTGCCACATCAGCTAAATCAAGAGATGCCGAACCTCTTCTTTTAAGGTCTTCACAGCCTTCAAACACGCTTTGAGCTAAATAAAATATGGTTTCAGTTTTTTGCCGGTCATATGGCAAACCGAATCCTATTATGCTTTTATCTGTGCTTGGAGTTCGAGATGTGCTTATTTTTTGAGAGTTTAAGTAAGCTCCTTCGCCTTTATGTGCCATAAATAATTCTTCTGATAATGGATTATAAATAACGCCAAACATGGTTTCACCTGATACTAAGTGAGCAACACTGATAGAGCAATGAGGATAACCATGAATGAAATTGTTTGTGCCGTCTATAGGATCTATAACAAACGTATTGCTGTAATCTGCATTATTAACCTTTTCCTCGCTTATAAATTGACAACGCCCATCTGTAATATGATTTATCTTTTTTATTAAGTAATTTTGCAATATAAAATCTAGATGAGTAACATGGTTGCTGTGTCCCTTGCTAGTCACCTCCCTTGATTTCGTCCAGTCGTTTAACAACAAACTGCCCGCTTTCTTGACTGTTTCTACGATTTCTGGATAATCTATATTCACACTATCCCTCCTTTCAAAGCATAGACTCCCCTAAACAAGCAGGCTATAGTGAACCCATCATTAATTTTGCCTTCACAAACCTGCTTGATAAGTTTATCTATGGGAATAATTTTATAAGAATTAATATATTCTTCGGTTTGAACACTTATTGATTCCATTTCACACCTGCATGCCATAAATAGATCAATATATCCACCAATTATTCCAGAATCGGGATACACATAACCCAGATATATCCATTCCGGCGAAACAATGTTTAGTTCTTCTTTTAGTTCTCGTTGAGCTGATTCAATAGCATCCTCCCCTTCTTGCTTAAATCCTCTTGGAAGTTCTAAAACATAATCTCCTATGCTATGCCTGTAATGGTTGATCAATATTGGATCTCCTCCAGGAGTCAAGGGAAGGATGACGACACCCCCTTTTTTATTTTTGAAGAATATCCCCGAAGGGCTAGCGTTTACTTGGTAATAATCGTTTTCATAAAACACGATTTCCACCCCTTTCTATTTTTGTTGAACTAATATATTGACTTTCTAATATACTTCTAATGTATTTGTAGATAAATATTGAGCTTAATGAAGCAAAACTAATTGTTGATATTTTAAATA
>CAZBGG010000271.1:0-1657 GCA_964491305.1 uncultured Methanosarcinales archaeon | reverse complement strand
TTTGGCGTGATCTTTGAGGTCTGCCAAGAGAATCTACATCGAGTCTTTCAGAAAAACAAACGGTAAAAGAAAAACTTTGATTGTGGGAGCGGGGGATGCGGGAGAACAAATATTAAGAAGTATTTTAAACTTTAGAGACTCACCTTATTCTCCCGTTGGGTTTGTGGACGACTCTCCTTTAAAACAAGGTGAGATAATTCACGGATTGAAGGTTTTGGGAAAAACAGACGAGATTGAAAACATAATTAAAGAATATCAGGTTTCAGAATTGATTATTGCAATACCCTCGGGTGAATTAGACACCATAAAAAAAGCTGTTTCTTTGGCCAGAAAAGCGGGTGTTAAAAACGTCAAGGTTTTGCCATCTGTTCACGATATTATAGAGGGAAAAGTTTCGATAAAAAACATTAAAGAAGTTGAAATAGAAGATCTTTTATTCAGAGAAAGTGTAGAGATTGATTTTAACAATATTGAAAAATTGATTAAAGGAAAAAAAGTTTTAATAACAGGGGCTGCAGGCTCTATCGGTTCTGAACTTTGTCATCAAGTATTGAGGTTCGATCCTCAAAAACTGATGGCCTTGGACAGGGACGAGACGGGAATATTTAATCTTTTAAGAAAAGAAAACAATATTGAATATCAAATAGCTGATATTTTAAACAAAGAAAAAATAGATAATATTTTTAAAGAATTCAAACCCGATTTAGTTTTTCACGCAGCAGCCTACAAACACGTACCCTTAATGGAAAAACATCCCGAAGAAGCTGTCAGAAACAATGTGTTCGGCACTAAAATAATAGCAGAGAGTTGTTTGAAGAATAACGTTGAAAAAATGATTTTCATTTCAACCGATAAAGCCGTTAATCCAACTTCTGTTATGGGAGCAACCAAGAGAATTGGTGAGATGATCTGTCAATCCTTGAACGGTGAAACCAAATTTGTTTCTGTCAGGTTCGGTAACGTTTTAAACAGCAGGGGAAGTGTTATACCCATTTTTAAAGAACAAATAAAAGAAGGGGGTCCGGTTAAAGTTACCCATCCCGATATGGAAAGGTATTTTATGTTAACCTCTGAAGCTTGTTTACTTGTTATGCAAGCGGGAGCAATTGCAGAAGCAGGAGAGGTTTTCGTTTTGGATATGGGAAAGCCGGTTAAAATAGTTGACTTGGCCGAAGAGATGATAAAATTATCGGGTATGGAACCTGACAAAGATATACCAATAGTGTTTACAAAACCCAGACCGGGTGAGAAAATGTCAGAAGAGATGTTAACAGAAAAAGAAAAGGTTTCTTCCACCTGCTATGAAAAAATATTCAAAGCAAAGCTTAATGAAGTTGGAAAAGAGAAAATGAAAGAAATTTTGAAAAGACTGAAAAAAGAAAAGAATAAAAAATCAATTTTAAAAAAGTTTATTCCAGAGTACAATAATAATTAATTAACCTTAAAATTATGTCTACTTTACAAGCTTTTAAAAGCAAAATTTTCATCGGAGAAGACTTTTATTTTCAAAACTTAAGTTTTCTTTCTTACAAAACTTACCTTATCTCAGCTTTATTCGTTACAGGGAGTGTTCTTATTCCCTATATATTTCATTTGATGGGACCTGCAATGGGTAAGACGTTCTTGCCCATTTACTTTTTTGTCTTAATAGCAACTT
>CAZBGG010000270.1:0-1660 GCA_964491305.1 uncultured Methanosarcinales archaeon | reverse complement strand
TTGTGGAGGTAGGTTTCCGATAGACTCTCTGCGAGATTTTTAATAAATTAATTAACTAAGGATGAGTTGTTTTAGTGGTGAAGAAAATGTTCCAGAGTATAGAGGTTTTTGGTGAAGTATTATTTGATGTTTTTGATTGTGGCGAAAAAATAATCGGTGGAGCGCCTTTCAACGTTGCCTGTCATCTTGTAGGTCTAGGTTCTGGAGTCACATTCATAAGCAGAGTAGGTTCTGACCAATTGGGTAGGAAAGTGATTGTTGAGATGGATGCACGTTCAATTTCCACAGACTTTATGCAATTTGATAGATACAAGCCTACAGGAGAAGTTAGGGTGTCATTAGGAAACGGTGAGCCGCAATACGAGATAAAGGAGGATTCTGCTTTTGATTATATAGAATTTCCCGAGAATATTGTTGAGGGTAGAGGCGAGGAAAAGCTTTTTTATCATGGTACTCTCGCGGCAAGAAATGGAATATCTTTTAGCACTCTTGAATCTTTAGCCAGAAGGAATAATCAAAAAATATTTTGTGATCTGAACTTGAGAGAGCCTTTTTGGAGTCCGGAGTTAATAAAAAGAGTTGTTTCCTGGAGTAGCTTCCTAAAGGTTAACGAAGAGGAGTTGAAGCATATTGCGGATATCCTTGGAGTGTGTAAAAAAGGAATTTTGAAAAAAGCTGAGCTGGTTCTTGGAAAGATAAATGTTCAGACTCTTATAGTTACAATGGGATGCAAGGGTGCAGCTATATTAGATAGGGATGATGGTTGCGTATTTTTACCAGTCTCTGAATCTGAAGATTTAGATAATCAAGAAGTGAACACTGTTGGAGCCGGTGATTCTTTCAGTGCGGTTGTCCTTCTGGGAATTAAAAAGGGTTGGTCATGGCACGACATATTGAAAAAAGCAATTTTAGTCTCCCATAAGGTCTGCTGCATTAAGGGCGCTATCCCCAAGAAATCCCAGCAAAAATCATTTTACGGGGATCTTATCAAAAAATTAGGTTCCTAATTTTTGTTGGTTCTTTATCCAGCGACATGATTTTTCTAATTGGTCAGATATCTCGCAAAACTGCCGTTTGATTGTTCAATATGGAACAATAAGGAATCCTTTTCAAAATAAAGCTCAGGATATTCTCTTATGTCAACTGGTTTTTTCTTTGTATAACTGGGGTCATAAACAGTAGAAGAGGGGTAATCTATAACGCAATAGTGATTGGTCCAAAAAGCTCCGTTTTCCGGAGTGAGGAAACCTGTTGATGATGTTACATAAAGAAGCCTGGCATCGATTCCCAACTCTTGGAGGTCTCTCTTTAATAACTCAGACCTTTCTTTACAACCGTTAAAGAACATGCCTCCTCTTGCTTTTTCCTGGTCAATAAGGTCGCTGTAATAGCGTAAATTTTCTATAGCCTTGTTAATTGTCATATACAAGGGGACTTATGAAGCTCTCTTAAGTCTTACTGATAAGAATATTCTTATATGAATAATATTCTTATAAGAATTAAATTATTTCTTGTAAATATTTCCAGATGCTTGAATAGAGCATACTGAAGGCCTATTTTTTATAGATGTGAAGAGTGTTTTTGAAATGAATAAAGCTAAGATATTTATTATTAATGTGAGCGTAGCGAACACAGGGGTTTAATTCCCCGACCTTTAGGT
>CAZBGG010000269.1:0-1673 GCA_964491305.1 uncultured Methanosarcinales archaeon | reverse complement strand
TTACAAACTAAGAAGCATTATCTTCTAATGCAGAAACACCGGTTTTAATAATCTCCATTTCAAAGGGTGCCACGACCACTGAAACCGCTGCCACTGCCCTACTTGACAACAACAATCCCTCCCCTTTGTTGATTTGTCTCAATACATCTATCTGACCTTCCGGTAATTGCATAATCTTAGTTACTGACTCTAAATCCGTAGAATTTTGCTTCATTAAAAACTTTGTTCCACTGTTTGTTAATACAGATTTGCCTTCTTCTCGATCTGTGAACTCATAAAATGATTGTGTTGCTGTAATAAGACTGGCAATTTGTTTACGACATCTACGAGCCATCGTTTCTAAAAACTTAGCAGAATCCTTATATTTCATAAACTGCCAAGCCTCATCTACAATCACCTGTTTTTTCACACCAAAATTCTTCTTAATAAACTTCTCCCAAATCCATTGTAAAATTACATGCATAGCCAGAGGACGCATTAATCCTTCCTCTAACCTTGAAACATCAAAACAAATAAAGGGAACATTATGCAGTGTTACATTCGATTGCCCATCAAAAATACCCATCGTTCCACCTGCCACATAAGGTTCCAACAACAAACACAAATCCTCTTGCCCCTCAGCCTTCAATCGCTCAGTTAGAGAGGAAAAAGTTGGCATATTTTTGCGACGATACCCTATCATGTCCGGTTCTTCATAAGGTTCAAACAAAGATTCTGGCATCTCGTTTATTCCCCTATCAAAATATTCTGCTTTAACAACCCTATCCAATATTGAAAGTTGCTTGGTGGTTAATTTCTCCCCCCTACTTTCTACCATAACACTAATTAAAGAAATTATTTCTGAAATTTTATCCAGTAATTTTACTACTTCTTCCCCCATATCTTCATCATATTCTGCTTCTATATCAAAGGGGTTAATCCCAGAAAATCTATCGCTTTCAAAACGCATCATGGTGCCCCCGATCCAATTACACAAGCGATTATACTCACCATCAGGATCGATAGCTGCCGTCCTTATTCCTCTTATAGCACTTCTGGCAACATACAACTTCACAAAGCTTGATTTTCCACTACCTGATTCCCCAAACACTGCTACATTGTGGTTGTTTAATTTAAACACATCAAATACAACCGGGGTGCCTTGAAATCTATTAATACCCCAATCCACCCCATCCGTGTGTGATACTTCAGCGTTATTAAAAGGGAACAGGGTTGCTGCTGCTTGCAAGTTAAGGTTATGGTATACGTCCGAAAGAAGATTTCTTCCCAACGGAACTACCGATTTTAACCCATCAATTTGACGTAAAAAAGCACTTCTTGCGAGTGAATTCTTGCCTCCCAAAATCTCTTCCAACATTCGTGATTTCCGATCTAAACCTTCCAGAGTGGAATCAGCAACCGCTATCTGAATGCTACAATATATCATTTTATCTCTACCAGTTTGTAATAAATCTCGCAACTGATTAGCATCAGCCAATAAACTTTTCAGATAAGACTCCTGATCGATACGTCCTTTGCGATTCATAACTATACGCTGGGTCTCATACTGGTCTATCCTGCCAGACAACTCATTGATAACCTCATCTGTTTTAGCAGGATACATATGGATGGAAACATCTACATCACCTATTGAATAAACTTCTTCCAACCAAGTTGTATGCACATGTCGAGGT
>CAZBGG010000268.1:0-1695 GCA_964491305.1 uncultured Methanosarcinales archaeon | reverse complement strand
GTCCAGACGATGTTTAATAAGAAATGGGAGGAATCTTCAGACTTGCAATTCCTCTGTGTCTTTGACGAAGTCCACAGACTACTTGAATCCAGCTGTGAGGGCAAAGGCTACAAAGCTCTAACTCGCGGTGCAAGAGAATTCAGGAAGTGGGGTATTGGACTTTTGATGGCAAGTCAGATATGCAGCGATTTCAAAGAAGCTGTAGGAGGTAACGTATTGACGGAGATTCAGCTAAACACCAAAAACATGAATGACATCAAGAAAGTTGAGCAAAAGTATGGAGAAGAGTTCGAAAAACGTGTTACAAGGCAAGGTGTTGGAGTTGCGCTTTTCCAGAATCCAAAATACAATGAAGGTCAACCATGGTTTATCAACTTCAGGCCTCCCTTGCACAATCCGCATAAACTAAGTGAGGAAGACTTGGCAGCATATGACAAATATACAGCCAAGATCAATGAACTTAGAGAGAGACTCCAGAAATTGAAAGAGAAAGGAGAAGATGTAAATGAGTTTGAACTTGACCTTGGCCTGACGAACGACAAGCTTAAGGAAGGCAAGTTCAAGATGGTAGATATCTACATTGAAGAAATAGAAGGTGCTCTGAACAGAAAATGAAGCGTATAATTTTTACTTTATTTTTTGTATTATTGATGCTTTTTTTAACTCTAAGTGTAAGTGCCCAGCAGTTACCCCAAGATGAAATGCCAGAAGAACTTACAGGCGATGTAGGGGAATTTGATGAAGATGATTTAGAAGAGGAGGTTGATCCTGAAGAGGGTTTTGTGGAAAGAGTAGAGGAGGATAGAGAAGTAGTTTGTGGTGATGGCGTTTGCTATGAGGGTCAAAATTATTTTAATTGTCCCCAGGATTGTGATTTTTTTGACTCCCAGCTTGCTTTAAACCAAATACGTTTGATTGAAGGGGAGCCGGTTTATGTACCTATACGAATAAAACAATTTGTCAATGGTTCTTTTACATATAATATAAGCGCTTCTCCTGAGCTTGAACCTTTTGTTGAGTTTAAGAATGACTCATTTGAAATAGAGAATTATAGTATGTATTTTGAGCATTTAGTATTTAACATATCTGAAAGAACAGATATGAACAATTCTTTTGGAGATATAATTATAGAAAATAAACACGAGAGTGATGAAATCCCTGTATTTTTGGAGTTGATAATATCTGATGAAAGGATGCTTGGCCTCTCTCATGATGTATTAACTGAGGAAATTTTTTTAGGTGAAGAACTTGTGTATCTTCTGGAGGCAGATTTTTATACTAGTTTTGATTCACCTGCTACAGCAAAGGTTTTTCTTGAACATTCAGAAACCGGCAATTCCTGGCTACTTGATAACATCACCCTTGATACGGGGGAGCGTCATGAAAAGGTACTCAGCCAAAATATAAATGAATCTTTTTTTAAAGATGAGGAAAGGGGCGAAAATGACACCATTGAATTTGGAGTGCATGATTTAATTGTTCAACTGGAAGTAGAAGGTCGTACAGCTCAATCATATTCAACTTTATCCATTGAACAGAGTTTTTTTGATACCTTTTACTTTAAAGCTTTGGTTGTTGTATTGATAAGCCTCCCCATTGCAATATTAATTATTAAGTTTTATCCTAAGTTCAAGGCTTACCTTGAGAGTAGGAAAAGATATATTGTTCCAAACATCAAGGAACTGCCCAACGCAA
>CAZBGG010000267.1:0-1735 GCA_964491305.1 uncultured Methanosarcinales archaeon | reverse complement strand
GTTTTAAATGTTTCTTTTAAAAGCAATGAGGGTTGCGGCGAAGGGGGTTTATACAGGCTCAGTTTTTAGGGTTAAGAAAATCTTTAATCTTGGCCAATATCCTACTTTTCTTATTTACAACGTTACAAACCATTGCAACTCTCGTTGTATTATGTGTAATATCTGGAAAAAACAACCTAAAAACGAGTTGGGGTTAAAGGAGATAAAAAAGATTTTCTCATCAAGTACATTCTCCAGGTTAAGATGGATTAATTTGACAGGGGGAGAGCCTTTCATGCGCAAGGATTTGGAAGAAATATTGAATATCCTCAACCGTCTACCAAAACTTGAAGGCATTGCCATCCCATCCAATGGATTGATGGGGAATTTGATTGTTAAAAGGGCAGAAAGCATGTTAGAAGCTCTTGACAAGAACAAGTTTCTTTCAATAACCTTATCAATTGATGGCTTTGAAAAAACCCACGACAAGCAAAGAGGGGTGAAAGGTGGATATAAAAAAGTTATTAAAACTTTTGAAGGTCTGAAAGAACTTGAGAAAAAGTATTCTAACTTCAATGTTGGCATACAGCCCACTATATCAAAGGCCAATTTATATGAGATGGAGGATTTTTATGAATATATGAAGAAGAAAACCAAAAATATTGGTTTTGCTGTAATGCTTACTAGCGAGGGATATTATGATAATCAGGATAGCTCTGTTGCCCTTGGCTCTAAAGACAGGAAAATAATAGCTAGGTTTTTTTCTAAAGTCCTAAAAGAGCAGCCTCAGTATGGTTTTTATTATTCAAAGCTTATTGATATGTTTAAAAAAGGTAGAAGAGATTTTGGATGTCTTAGTGGGTATCTTACATTGTATATGGACCCTTATGGAAACAGCTACCCTTGTCCCGTTCTTTGTAGCGGGAAAAAATATTTTATAGGGAATCTTCTGAAGAACCCAAAATCATGGTTTGGCAAAAGAGCTTCACGAATTAGGCTCAAGTTAAAGAAAGAGCCCGAATGTAAAAGGTGCACTATGATGTGCGATCTTATAAACATGGCCAAAGTGGAATTTTTTGAGCATTCTTCATTTTTAATACAACATCCAAGAATCACCAAGAATTTGGCGAAAAAAATAGCAAGGGATAAAAACCCTTACTTTTAGAAAAAAAGAATAAAAAAAATTATTCTTCTTTTTCCTCAGATGTTTCTTCAGGTTGGGTCTCTTCTTCAGGGATTACCTCTTCTGAAGTTTCTTGCTCTTTCGGGGCTTCCTCAACCTTATCCACTTTAACATCAAAATTAAGGTTTTGTCCTGCCAACGGATGATTTATATCAAGGGTAAATGTCTCTCCCTTATCTTCTACTACCTTGGCTGGCATTTGCTGTCCATCAGGACCCTTGAGCATTAACATCATGCCCTCCTTAACTTCCATGTTCTCAGGTAACTGGGACTTTTCAACTTCCTGCACCAGCTGCTCGTTCCTATCTCCATAAGCCTGATCAGGGGAAAGCTTGAAACTCTTCTCTTCTCCTTCTTCCATGCCGTCCAAAGACTGCTCAAAACCAGGAATTATCCTGTTTTCTCCCATTACGAATTCAAGGGGCTCTTTACCCTCTGTGGTGTCAAACTGTGTACCATCATCCAGCGTACCCTTATAGTGTACTTTTACTTTTTTACCTTCTCCAGCTTTCATTATATCAACTCCTTAATATAGGCCAAATAAATCTTTTTTTTTAAATTTTTTCCATACTC
>CAZBGG010000266.1:0-1756 GCA_964491305.1 uncultured Methanosarcinales archaeon | reverse complement strand
ACATGAACAACTATATCAACATATATAAAATAAAATCATTGAAAGTGAAAAATAAGAAAAAGAAGAAGAGAAAATAAAAGAAGAAAAACTAAAACAAGAGAAAGAAAATAAAAGCATGGAAAGTGAAAATAAAGAGAAAGAAACAAAAAGCACTGAAAGTGAAAATAAAGGAAAAAGAAAAATATCAGTGGAAGAAATAAATTACATAATCTCAAAAGTAGATGAGGATTTCTATAAAAAACATGTTCGCCCTGTAGTAAGCTTCATCAGGAAAAAACAAGACCAACACAATATAGAAGATATAGAAAGTGCTTATAGAAAACAAATGTGGAGAGAAGAATTCGAGACTGTTTTTAATCTTATTTATGAGGCTCTGGACAGAAAAAAATAGAAAAATATTAACAGCAAAAAACCTATATCTTTTTGTATGCCATTACAAGTGATAATACAATTGTTCCAAAAAACAACAAAGCAAGGGTCACAACTATTGCAAAAAACTCCTTATCAGCCATAAGTTCTAAAATACGTCCACTTTCTGATTCTGTGTAATCACTCTTCATGCCATCACCTGACATCAAAACACTACAATCATATATAAAGTCTTCCAGGATTTCATCGGCCCTGGCGTAATTTTCCTCCGCCATATATTCTCGAGCCCTATCTATATACTCACTTAGTTCATCACACTCAGGGGACCTTTTTAAAAGGTCAGAAACAAATGCCAATTTCATCTGTTGTGTCTCATTACCTTCTCTTGCCCTTTTTAATGAAGTGATCATTATTTTTGCACTATCGTGAAAGTCAGGCTCTGATACGTTCACTTCCACATGCAAATTATATGAATCATATATCTCTTTCATACTAATTTCCAAATTAATTGTTTCTTTTGTGTCTTTCTCAAGAACCTCAATATAAACCCTATCAATGGATACATCTAGGCCGCCTTCTTCCGTGTAAGCATCAATATTTAGGTCCTCTAACTTGAACTTATCTCCATTTCTTAACTCAACAGGTACATTAATAGTTTCATTCTCATAAATAGTAACATCCGAAGGATGTATTATATCAAATGCTACGGGCTCCTCCTCCTCTCTTATCTGGTACTCCGTGTAGGTTTGATACTCTGTTACAGTTCTAGTAGTTGTTCCAGAACCCCTAGAATCTGTTTCTTCAGAAGCATCATCAGTAGCATCATCACTTTCTATAGTCACATTGACAATGTTGCTTTGGGCGGTAGAATTCCATTCATCGGTCCCATTAAATCTCAATTGAACCGTCCCCTCCTCAACAAAATATATTCCAACGAAACGATCCTGACGTATAGTTATATTTATCCTGCCATCCCCTCCAAGTACTTCATAATCATAGCTGATATCACCACCATCAGGGTCATAAAAAAATTTATCCAGGTCTAACCAATCATAATATTGTGTGGCTTCTTCTGCAATAGGATCATTAATAGCATAGTTTATTTCGCGTGCTTGCAAAACGGGGGACTGAGACAGGGTAGAATTATTCTTATGGCTTATATTTACCCTATACATAAAATATCGCAAATCATGGGATTCAATATTTGAACTTTCATCAACCTCCACCCAAAAAGGTGAATAGGGGTAACTACTGCTTGTAGCAGTGTATAAATTAACATTGTAATCTCCTGTACCATTATCTAATTTGTTTTTAATTGTTATATTTTTGTATTTAATCCTTGGGAAATCCAAACTTGAAATTCCAAAATCAATTACAGGTGAAACAT
>CAZBGG010000265.1:0-1764 GCA_964491305.1 uncultured Methanosarcinales archaeon | reverse complement strand
CTTATATCGCTTAAATATAAGTTGTTAGCTTATATTTTCGTTTCAACAAACTAAAGGAGGTGTTTTTTTGTGTCAGTTTTCTTCTTTGGAACGTGAAATACTAAATAGAATTCTTCAGGAAAAAATAGAGGAAATCAAGGGTGAAGCTCCAAGGGTTGATGAAGCCCTGCGGTCTGCTCTTGTAAAAATCAACAGTGGTAATTCAAGAGATTAACTTTTAGACAAAATAATAACCGAGAAAGGAATTGAGCTTTATGCGCAAGAAAAAGACTAACAAGGTTGTCTACATTGATGATCGTTATACCTGGCGAAGCTTGTTACTGTCGATAGTGGTATGTGTTTGTGTTTTTATGGCAGGGCATGCTTGGGGGTATGAGAAAATGACACATGCGGGAGTATTTGCTTTGTTGACCGCTTGTTCAATGTGGAAGTTGTATTATTATCGCAAATTCGTTTTTCATGACGATGACGAGTAGCTTTATTTTTTTGTGTATAAAGTTTAGAAAATTGAGTGGTATCAGGTAATGATTTTTCAGACAAGGTTTGCTATGATTATGCTGAAAAATAATCTTGATAAGAGTTTGCAAGGTTTGGCAGGTTGGCTGTTGTAAAATTCCTGATGTTGAAGATATTGTAAAAGTTTTTAGAGAATATTTGTAAGGTTGATTAAGGGTAATCCTTTTATAGTTTTAAACTAAAATAAGGAGGGATTGGCATGAAGTACAAAATTCCTATCTGGTGGGAAGAAACAGATGGAGAGCTTCTGACTGTAGAAGCAAAGGACAGAGAAGAAGCCATGGGAAAGGCTTTTTCTGAATTAGGTAAAAAGATGGAAAAAGATAATTGTTGGGAACCCCTACAGGTTGATGATGGTTTGTATGATGTTTTCATCTGGTGGGAAACATTGAACATCAAATGGTTTCACATACCTGGGGTTAATTTTGAGGAAGCCTATGAACGTGCATTAAAAAAAGCACGTCACCGAGCATTATCGGGGGTGCTTCCCGATCCCAGCTTTTCTTTAGGGGAGTATGGTGTAGGAATACCAGAACAGGAGGCGGTTTGATGAAGGAAATACTCCGAGTTTATGCGGGGAGTATTAGTTACGGCACTAATGACGAGAATTCAGATATAGACATCAGAGGTGTCTGTATTCCCTCAGAAAGTGTCTTGTTGGGGTTGGAGAATTTTGAGCAGAAAGTCTACTCTGAAGAAGACACTGTTATTTTCTCCTTGAAAAAGTTTGTAAATCTTGCCCTTCAAAACAACCCCAACATTCTTGAATTGTTGTGGGTAAACCCCGAGCATATTATTTATACCGACTATTGGGGTCGGGATCTGTTAGCGATTCGCGATCTTGTTTTGAGCAAGAGGGTTTACAAAACTTATGGGGGGTATGCCCATTCTCAACTTAAAAAGATGTATAACAATAAAAATAATTCAATGAAACATGCTATGCATCTAATAAGGTTGTTAAAAATGGGTGCTGAGATTTTAAGATTTGGCACAGTTCAAACCTATCGACCGGATAGGGCAGAGTTGCTAAAGGTAAAAAAAGGTGAATACTCCATGGAGGAAATTAATAATTGGGCAAAATCTTTAGGAGAAGATCTTGAAGAAGCTTTCAAGGAAACATCTTTACCCGACAAGCCCAATTACAACCAAATAAATGATTGGTTGGTAAATATGCACAAAGAAAGCCTTGCTCTGCAATAAAATATTTGGAGGGATAATTTTATGGAAAAAGAATTTCAACGGTTGAAA
>CAZBGG010000264.1:0-1764 GCA_964491305.1 uncultured Methanosarcinales archaeon | reverse complement strand
CAGGGGCTTTCCCTCGCCCACTTCCAGGTATTTAACCCGAATTCCTTGCACTTCAGTCCATTGGATCATTACAGACACCTCCTATTTTTTTCGTAAATAAAGGAAAGCACAGCTTTGCTGTACTTTCCTGACTTTGTGGTGAAGGTAGGTGGAGTCGAACCACCGACCTGTGGATTAAAAGTCCACTGCTCTCCCAATTGAGCTATACCTTCTTGTGGTGGAGTTGGGGGAGAATCGAACTCCCCGTCCAAGGCAAGCTTCATAAAGACTTCTACAGGCATATCGCTGATTTTGTTTTCATGTTACAAGGCGATCAGCGCAAACCCTGCAACAATAGACCTTTGTTTTGTTTCTCTGATAAACCCAAAGGTCAAATACTTGATTTACCAGATAGCCTGATTTATGACACCCCTTTTGTTTTTCTCAGGCAAAAAAACAGGGATGTGCTGCTTTTTTTAAGCAGCAGTGGGTACAGTTGTTTCGGCGTTTATATGCCTACCGTATTTTTTACCCAGGCTACGGAATCCTGCACCTGCCATCTTTATGCAACTTGCCTTGTCGAAACCTTTCAACCCCATGCTTTCTAAAAAAGCAAAAAATAATCCCAATTAAATTAGGATTTTGCTTTAAAATATACATGTACCCCCCTACCTTTAAACAGGCAGGGGGGGAACTCTACTTTTCCGGCAAACCTTTTTTTGCCAATTTATCAGCTATCTCATTTAGAGTAATACCCGAATGTGATTTCACTTTGATATATTTTACATTATATACTTCAGATAATTGTAACAACCTAACCCACAAATCTTTGTTTTCTACAACCTTGTTTTTCTTTGTTTTCCAACCGTTTTTCATCCAAGCCTTATGCCATCCTTCTTGAAAGCAATTAGCTATATAAGCACTATCTGTATAAATTTCAACTGGGAGCTCGTTTTTCTTGAGTTCTTCTAGCGCTTTGATACATGCCATTAACTCCATTCTTTGATTAGTAGTTTCTTTCTCACCACCATAAATTTCTTTGGTGTATCCTTTATAACACAAAACAGCCCCCCAACCACCGGGACCTGGATTACCAGAACAAGCACCATCCGTATATATTACCACCTTGTCATTATCCATTTTATCACCTCTAAGTCATAGCCTTCCTTAGAAAGGAACTCCAAATGCTTTCTGTTTCCATGAACACCCTTAAAGGATCGGCTGGAGTTTTTACTTTGCCAAGCTCTGTTACCGAGAAAATATCATCAGATTCATATTTTTCTAATGCATTATAATACTTCCCTTGTATTTCTGTAAAAGATAAATCAGTTGTGGCCAGAAAAAACATACCGGGTTTTTTTAACATAGCCTCATTTTCAAACAAACCCAGCAATATCATCTCTGATAAATTTGAAACTTCCACACCCAACTCATTACAAAGTTCATCGTAAAAAATTTGTGTGTCTAACGAATCTTTAAAATCTACTATTCCCGAAGCAGAAGGAGCAACTTTATAATGATTCCTAATAGTATTATTACTACGAAATTGCAATATTGCGTTACCCGTATTATCTAACAATAACACAGCTATCCCTAAACCCCTTGCTAACATAATGTCAGGATTTTGGCTTATATAATCCTTCAAATTGCAATGCTCCTTTATACCTAATTCATGTTTAATAAAGTAATAGGATTTGACATGATCATAATAGTTTAATTCTTGCAAAAACAACTTTAAACCATTGCAGGTTTCGTGTGAATTTAACCTCGCGACTCTTCCATTAA
>CAZBGG010000263.1:0-1764 GCA_964491305.1 uncultured Methanosarcinales archaeon | reverse complement strand
CAAACGGCATTCGTCATAATTTTCTTCGGTATAATCCGAACAGCCTTCAAATTTATCCTCAAAAAAATCCTGTAACTCATTTGGTTCTGGTCTCTTTTCCAGTATTATGTCAAGCACTTCCTTTATTTCATTTTTATCTCTTTCTTCTAAATCTCTAGTATTTCCACTATGTGAATTTATATCCTCAAAACACTCTTTCACACGTTCCTCAGAGTACGATATTGTAAATCTTTCAATCTGCTCACTCAACACTGCTTCCTTTTCTTCAGCTTCCACAAAGGAATAACCCTTGCAATTAAGCTTTGATTCCCATATTATTTCCGGATAAATCCTAAATCCTGGGGTTCTCGTATAATAATTCCCACATTCTTCAAACACGTAAGATGGACCTTCGTAGCACTCCCTCATATTTCCTGGGCCGGCGTTGTAGTCCGCCAACCCATATTTTATGGCGTTCTCTCTTGCATTACTAATTCCTTCTTCTGTCCAGGGCTCTTTGCTGTTGTCGGCGTTTTCAGAAAGATGCCAGGCAATATAGGCTGTTCCGATTATTATATTATCTCTTGGATAAAAAAGGTTATAACTATTCTTATCAATTTCATCAAGCAAGCTTTTCGGTATCATGTTTCTTTCGAAAACATCCTCTGCTGTTGTTGGCATGACTTGCATAAGCCCTTCCTCGTTGTCTCTGCCAACTGCACTTGGATCTCCGCTGCTTTCTCTCATGATAACAGCAGCCACCAGGCATGGTGTTAAAAGTGGCTCACCACCTATCTCATAAACTTCTAATTCTTCATTGTATACTTCTACAATTTCTTCAATGTCCTCAAAATATTCTTCGACCGCATCAAAAACCTCTATACCACTTGGGGCCCTGGGTTCTTCATAGTGTTCGTCCCTCTCGATTTCAACCAGCACACTTTCTTCAATTTCATATTGGTACCTTGCTTTTGCCCTGAAAAAATGGGTTGCCAAAGGGCTTCCTCCAAGTATTTCCTGTGAGTCTAACAAGTTTATCCTGCAATTGAAGGTCTTGTAAGTATCAATATCCTTAAACTCGCCACCATACCTTTCAAAATCAAGATAATATGTTCTATGTCCTTCCGTTTCAAGCTCTGCATGTTCCTTTAAGCATTCTTCAAACTCACCGCTTCTATCCCCAAGCCTCTCAACAACCTCTTCTTTCATATTTCCATCGTCATCAAAATCATCTTCCCTCAGATTAAGATTACTTTGGCAATCCCTGAACTGTGAAGACCTGTATTTTTTGTACCCTTCAATAATTCTTTCAATCCCTCCTTCCTCCAATTCAGCATCTTCTATAAAATCGTAGTTGCATGTTCTAACATCAATTTCCATCGAATCCGGAACCTGTATAACAAGCTCTTTCAGCTCTTGTATTTGCCCTTTCCAGCCAGTATTTGATTCAATTGTCACCCCCAATCTAGGTGTGTTCGTTTCTCTTGGTCTTATGCCAATTGGTTGGTCCCCTGAAATTCCCATACCAATCATCACCGGACCGTTTGTATAAACCGCTTCGGGGTCTTTATCCCTTATACCGTATTCATCCAGCGGGTCTTTGTTTTGTCTCATTAAGGACATCTTGGTCTCATAATCCATAAAATAAGCCTTTTGGTAAGCCATCGTTTCAAAATTGAAGTCTGCCCTAACCACTATATCATTTCTTCCCACCGGAAGCATCATGGGTTTAAACATGCAGTCTATTTGCTCCTTCTGATGCCTGTAAAACCATCTTTCTTCTTC
>CAZBGG010000262.1:0-1822 GCA_964491305.1 uncultured Methanosarcinales archaeon | reverse complement strand
ATAAATTGAATCAATTTCTACATATTCATTGTCTTTATGCCATTTTGCTCCTTTCACCCCGTAAACGACACCTTTTACATTATTTTCAAAAAAGTATGAGTAGTCTGAAGCCCCATTTGTATATATTCTTTCAGGACTGCCTACGATTTTGTCAAGGATTCCAAAATACTGGTCTTCTGTGTCTACGAATGAAGGCTCCCGCGATTTGATTATTGTATATTCGCAAGAGTATTTGGTCTTTAAATCCTCAAATATCTGAAGTATATCCTGGGTTTTAACACCATAAGCATACCTTATATCATATTCAATTGTAACCCTGTCGGGAATCACATTTGGTGCTATGCCTCCCTCTATTATTGTTGGGTGTATATGAAGGGTCCTACTGTAAAACTCATCGCTTTGGGAATAAAGGTTAGCTGAACTAACTTCGCTTATTATCTTTGCAGCATTATATATTGAATTGTCAATATCCTCAATTTCCGGATGGCTCTTTTTCCCATTCACATCCAACCTGATTCTCAGGATACCTTTCTCCCTTACGCTGAATCCAAACTCTTCTGTGGGCTCACCAACAATTGCAAACTTTATATCATCTAATTCTTCACGATTGTATTCGTTTTCAAGTATGTGCTTTGTTCCGTGAATGCCCCCTGCCTCCTCGTCACTTACAATCATCAAAGTGACATCTTTTCCCATTTCCTTTAATTCCTGGGCAGCCACTATAAAAGATGCGACGCAACCGAGGGCATCGGCAGCGCCTCTTCCATAAAGGTTGTTTGAATGTATTACAGGGGTGAACTGTTCTTCTAAGCCCGGGACAACGTCAACATGGGAATTCAGCACTATCCCTGCTTTGCCGGTCATTATTGCTTTATGCCCATTAATTGAGATCTCATTGTAGCCTATGCCATATTCATTGAGGTATTTTTTCACAAGCTCAATGTTTGAGTTAGCATTCTCTTCTATAATGCCTTTATTTGCTATGAGTTCCTTTAGGTATTCCACTGCCCTTTCCTTGGCATCCTCATTTATCTCATATCCTTTATTTTTCATGCTTGCTTAAGAAAGTAATTAATATCATAAATATTACTTTTTTTTATTTTTACAAAAAGGAAAATATTTATATAAGAAGTCCAATTCTACAAACTTATGAAGCTAAAAATAAGAAAACTTTTGTTTTCCCTCTCTGAGAACGCCAGGAGAAAGACTAAAGAACTGGCAAAAATAACAAGGAGTAGCCAACAATCCTGCTCCTATTTGGTCAACCAATACAGGAAAAAAAACTACATCCAGGAATATGTAACTCTGGCAGACCCAATAAAGCTTGGCTTCATAAACATCCTTGTAGGATACGACTTGCTAAAGATGGAGTATTCCAAAAAAAGAGAAATCATAAAGGAGCTTTCCTCAAGCCAAAACGTTGTGTCAATTGAAGAAAACCAGCTAGGAGTGGACCTCCTGGCGGAGTATTCTGTGCTTAACATGTCAGCATTCAACAAACTACACTCGGACTTCATAAAAAAATTCCACGGAGAGCTAATTGCAAGGTTTATATACCCTATCATTGTAAAACACAGGTTCCACAAAAACTATCTTGTGAGAAAGGGAAACTTTTCTGATCTGATTCTTTGCGGAGACAGGGAGCCCGTTGATTTGACCCAAAATGAAAAGGCGATTCTTGCAGGGCTTGTTGAAAAACCTGACATAAACCTTGCCAGGATTGCCCTTAACAACAATATGAGCGCAAAAACAGCAACAAAAACAAAACAAGCGCTAGAAAAGAAAGGAATTATAAGGGGTTACTCCTGCATTTTGAACAATT
>CAZBGG010000261.1:0-1846 GCA_964491305.1 uncultured Methanosarcinales archaeon | reverse complement strand
CAGAGCACGCGTTAGATCCTACTTATGCGGAAAAATTAGGTGTAAATTTAGAAGAATTGTTGGTTTCCCAACCTGATACCGGTGAACAAGCTTTAGAAATTGCAGAATCACTTGTGAGAAGTGGAGCTATAGATCTAATAGTTGTCGATTCAGTGGCAGCCCTGGCTCCTAGAGCTGAGATTGAAGGTGAGATGGGCGATTCCCATGTCGGACTTCAGGCACGCTTGATGTCGCAAGCCCTTAGAAAACTTTCCGGCGTTATAAGTAAGTCAAAGACAACTGCTTTATTTATTAATCAATTAAGAGAGAAAGTGGGCATTATGTTTGGTAACCCGGAAACAACACCTGGAGGGAGAGCATTAAAGTTTTATTCCTCGGTAAGGTTAGAAGTTAGAAGAACCGAATCTTTAAAACAAGGAAACGAACTTATTGGAAACCGCACAAGGGTGAAAGTAGTCAAAAATAAAATTGCTCCTCCCTTTAAAACTGCTGATTTTGACATACTATACGGTGAAGGTATTTCCAAAGAAGGAGCTCTCATAGACTTAGCATTGGAAATGAAAATCATCCATAAAAGCGGAGCTTGGTATTCTTACCAAGATGATAGATTAGGACAAGGCCGGGAAAATGTTCGAGAGTATTTAAAACAGAATCCGAATATAGCTCAAGAAATTGAGAAAAAAATTAAGGAGAGTCTGGGAATGAGCTCAGAAGGTGATGAAACACTGCCTAACTCCTCTCAAGATGAAGAAGGAAACGGAAAAGAAAAAGAGGACAACAAGAAAAAGAACCAAACTAAAAACGATAAAAGAACTAACTTGTAATGAGTGAAAATAAATTATTTGGCGAAGCATTAAAAAAAATTTTTCGCTATTTAAGTTTTCGGCAAAGAAGCAAGAAAGAAGTTTTTGAGTATTTGCAAAAAAAGGGATATGGAAAAAATTTAATAAGTGAAGTGATTGAGTATCTTGAATCAAGCCAATTGGTAGATGATCATAAATTTGCAGAAGAATGGATTTTTAATAGAAGTAAAAAAGGAAATGGTTCTTACAAATTAAGACATGAACTAAGAAATAAGGGTATTGATAATACCATAATAGAAAATACTTTAATTTCATGTCTAAGTGAGGAACAAGAATACCAAGTTGCTAAAAGCTTAATAGAAAAAAAATTGATGAAGAGAGACTTAAAGGAAGATAAAACACGTTTTTGGAATAGAGTAACTCTATATTTAAAAGGCAGAGGTTACTCTTATGCACTAGTGGAAAAGCTCATAAAAGAATTTCATGATAGTTACAGTGATTAAAATTATCAGTTAATCTCATAACAAAAGAACAATAGTAAAAATTGAATAGTTCAAAAGCAATATAATAGTTTACTTGACATAAATTTGAGTTAGGGATAAAATGAACAAGGAAAATGGACTTTAGGTAACAATTTTTTCTATATCGAAGTCCATATCACTGTTAAAGTGTGGGATAAAGAGAAAATAAAAGTGCGTAAGCACTGAAGATATATTTTTCCCCCAAAAACTACATGTATTTTTTTCTTGCAATATGTTTGCAGGCATTTAATTGCAGGTATTAAAGGGAACTTGTATCTTATTTCTCTTATAATGAGCTGTGAATCTCCCACACAGCTCATTATATATTTTATGAACCTGTTTTTTATGAACTTGTTTTGATTATGTTTTAATTACAGTAAAAATGGAGGTGAAATATTGATATACTATGTGATCATAGGCATTTTAGCTTTAATTTTTGGCCTTTTTTTAGGTTACCTTTCTAGAAAATATACTGCTGAAGCCAAAATCAAATCTGCTGAAGAAGAAGCAAGTCGCATATTA
>CAZBGG010000260.1:0-1858 GCA_964491305.1 uncultured Methanosarcinales archaeon | reverse complement strand
AGTTATTTATAATAGTGTCAGTTTAGTATATAAACAGAGAGAGTTCAAGTGAGAATATTTTTCCGCATGATTAATAGTCACTTTTTTAATTTATCGCTTGTTGTTTTAAAAGATTTTGCTACTATGAATTGAAAATACAATTTTAAAAAAATAAACTCAAATCCATGAACAAAAAAACGATAATTACGATTATAGTTATTCTATTATTGTCGGGATTAGGCGCTTACTACTATCTACAGGAAGGAAAAGAAAAATATGTTAATTGTGGAATTTATGATGAAGAAAGTGTTTTTGATATAAGTCTTGATATGTATCAGTTTAATGAAAAAGAAATGAAAGAAATAGAAGAAGAAGTTTTTGTTTTGTCGTGCTTAGGAGAGCATATACTGAATGATTGTAAAAAAGCACAAGCAAAGGTGATAGATAAAGAAGGAAAAGAAACTCTTTTCTTTGTTGAGGGCAAGAATGAAGTAGGTTTTTGTGAATTAAAGATGGATCAAGAACATACAGAAGAATTTTTCTCTACGTATAAACAAGAATATACGAACACTTATTACACACAGTACCCCTTGGATATAGAAGATATGAGAAGAAGATTTAAAGAAGAAGGCTTCGAGCTTGAAGAATACCCCGCTATGACTGCATTTAACGCTTATTTTCAAATGTTCATGATCTGTATTTTTGAAGATAATGTTTGTAGAGGAAATTATACAGAAATAATGACTCCAGACGAAAAAAATAAAATAGCTCCTCCAGAAAGCTTAAATGCTATAGCTAAAAATCTTGATAAAAAAACAGACAGGAAGGTTAATGAGTCAAATTTTAGCTGGGAGTTATCACGATATTTTTTTGATTCACTAGTAGAAGAAGATGTGGAAAAATTAAGAAGCTCCTTAATCTTCTTGCTTAGAATGCAAGTCTACAATATGAATGATTTCAGTTTTCAAACCATTGAGGATCTAAACAACATGAACGATGAAGATTTTAAAAAAGAGATATACCAAAAAATCAAGTTCTCAGAAATGAATTCATGGATAGAAGATCTAGCAAGAGCAACTGAACAATTTCAGCTTGTTTTGCAATCAGTGCCTCAAAGTTTAATCGAGGAAGTTGTTTATGAGTTTGACAAGGAAGTGGAAAGAAAAATTACTGCGCGCAATCTTGCTCGCGAACTTACCCAATATATGCTTAAAGGAGTAACAGAAAAGAATCCCGAAAAAATTAGGAACTTCATAGTGTACTCATTGATTCTTGGCTTAGTTGAAACAGATGATCTCGAGCTTTTCGACTCCCTGGAAGAGGTAAAAAATGCCGATCCTGAACTTATTATGAGAAAGATGGATAAGGTTAATTCTCCGAAAACAAAAGAAGAAGACATTGTCGCGGAAGGAGCAATAAAAATTCAAACACAGGTCATGATACTCTTTCCTTTTGAAAACCTAGCATCTGTAGCGAAAGATCTTGGAGAAGTAACAGGAAGGAATGTTACCACAGAAAACTTATCTGAACACTTTGCTGAGCACTCCATAAACACATTGACAGAGTATAGAAGTGATTCTGAGGAAATAAACTTGTTTTTAAGAAACTTTTTTTTAAGACTAATTCCTACTGAATTCAACAGAAGCATATCTAGTGATGACCTTCCAAGCTCATTCACGGAAAAGATTAATGAAGAAGAAAGAGAAGTATTGATTAAGGATCTAAAAGAAATTCTAGACAACTATATCGACGAAAACTATTATAAAAACACACTACCTCGCTAAATATTAAAAGACAACATTCTAGTTATTAAACAATATCTTACCTGTCATCTCTTTTGGAACATCTATTCCCATAACAGAAAGAACTGTTGGAGCAA
>CAZBGG010000259.1:0-1871 GCA_964491305.1 uncultured Methanosarcinales archaeon | reverse complement strand
CCTACTTAGATGAAAGCGTGTACCAACCAGTGAGCCCCAAGCTTAACCCAACCTAAATAAGGTATCCTTAAGCTTGCTTTCCCTATAATCTGATCTTGGGATATATTCCTATCATCAGGCCCTATGCCTTCATTGTGGTCACCTTTCGTTGTAAAAATTCTCTCATCCCCTGATTCCTCAACATCAACCACCCTGTGAATTACAGGATAATCCCTGGTTGCGTAGAAAACAATAACATCACCAACTACGATATTTTCGGCTTCAGAACCTCTTAGCACAATAATATCCCCTGTATTAAAACCATTACTAAGGGGGAAATCATCAAATTCCTCTTTTGATATATCCTTGTTTTCATACCAATTTCCACAGGTATCCCAGTAAAAATCAAAGTCAACCTTCTTCCTCTCATCAAAATATTCATCACATAGCCTATATGTGGAATCGTCCCTATCAACACATCTATTGCTATAATAGTCAAACTGGTTACATGGGTGCACTGTACGATGCTCCATACTACCTGAAACTACAGCAACTACAGGGTGGCTTGTCCCAAGTATTAGACCAAGGCCAGGATATATAACAAAGTATACCAGCAAAAATGCAAGAACCACATTAACTATCCAACTCAACAAAGAATCGTCATCCCATATGAAATACTTTATCCTTCTAAGCTTTGACTTGATGTTTTTATTCATTATATGAGAAGATTAAATATTATATTAAAAAGGTTTACGGTTTTTAGGTGTTCCCAACGTACAGAAACTCTTAGCAATGATTATATTTTCCTTTTTTAGATTAAAATTTGTTAATAAACACTGGACAGGCTAATAGCCTTTATGGGAGGGGAACAACATCATTCTGACCACTGGACAAGTGGGTGCAGTATTTATAAATTACCTAAGCCTATTAAATCCCACAATGGTAGAGGTCCAAGAAAACACCAAGGGTAATGGAAGGAGAGTCATAAAAGATTCTCCGTTGGCTGAAATTACTATGCGAAAGTATGAGATGCCTTATGATACTGGTGAAAGAGAATTGCTAAAAAAATTTTGCCTAAGCGTTGGGCTATTGCAACCCGGCGATTCTAGGGATATAATAGTGGATGTACTCCATGTTTTGCTACTGGGGAAAAAAAACAGAGAAATGCTTGATTCAGAAAAAATAAAGCGTATGACCATAGAGTTGAGAAAAAATGAAAGCCTCCCCTTATCAGGAGTCGCATCGTCTAATATAAGAAGACAGCTCAAAAGATTAAGAGAACTCCAGCTGGTTGAAAAGGTTAAAAATCAATACAGGATTACCGAGTTTGACGAGATGCTGAAGACATTTGAAGAGAAAGTGGAGAACTTCATACTACCTTCAATAACAAAAAGAGTTAAAGAATATTTCAAAGAAATTGACAAAAAGTTCTTTTAATAGCACTACATCCACCGGGCAATGAAAGTTTCAATTTTATCCATACTTAATACAACTATTTTTCTTTAGATTAGTTTAAAAAACCAAATAACAAAGAAATGAAACAGACTGACATAAATGGTTAAAGAGAGATTAAGTACCTTTAATATAATGAGGAGAATTACAGCGAAATAATCCCTAGAACCCTCCCTTCTTTAGCAAGTACTCGCTCCAATCTTTTCTCATTTGTTCTAGCATAGATTTTCCCAAACGATAGCTTATATCAAAATTTAATTTATTATATTTATCCAATTTACGCTGAATTTCATTTGTTAGACCATTTTCAACAGCCCATTCAATCCAGAGCATGTACAATTTTTTATCAAAACATAAGGCCAGCGCATCCGCATCTTTAACAACCTTCATTTCAGTAGAGCTGCTTTTGTAAGATATAATATCTTTTACTTTTTTTAATT
>CAZBGG010000258.1:0-1891 GCA_964491305.1 uncultured Methanosarcinales archaeon | reverse complement strand
ACTATCACCCCAAAGGCAAATGTGGTGAACTAGAAGAAATTTTAGATCCTGTTATAAGCTGATGGTTGTATTTTTAGCATAAAGGTTAATTTTAAAATTAACCTTTGAGGGAAAACCGATATGCCGATTTTAAATAAGAAGGCAGGGTTGTAAAAAACGATCCTGCCTTTTGAGTTATTATACGAAAATCCAAGGAGGGGTTAAGATATGGATTATATGAAAGAAAATGAAATAAAAGTAAATAAAATTTTTTGTACAGTAGTGCCAATTAGTTATGCTGTAGGTTTATTGCTGGTTATTATTGCCTCATTGGGTATAGGAGTTACACCTATGGATCCAATAACCTTAATAACCGGTGTGTTGGTTCTTTTTATTGTTGCAAGTATCTCGGTCATAATATATACTAAATTCTTGTATTCAGAGCAAGCCAAGTATTTTTTATCTTTTTTGATGTTATTGGTGGTATTTCAAGCTAACTTTAATTTTCAAAATCCCGCTTTTTTGTTTCCCTTGTGGTTTGTGGCATTAGCTTTAATTATGATGTACCAAAATGAAAAGATATATTTAGTATCAGCCATAATATCGTTTGCTGCACATTTGATTTTGCTTTGGGGCACCGAACACGTCAACGAAGAAATGGTTAGCATAAATGATGGATTGGCAAATGTTTTTGTTTTTATTCTTGTAGTTACTGTTTGTTATCTTGTTATGAAACGAGATTCAAGTATGTTGTTGGAAAATATCAAATCGCTTGAATTAAACAGAGAGCAAAAAATCGAAAATGAAAATATGTTAAAGAGGATGCAAGTAATATCCAATCAGGTTTATACTTACATAGAAAATGTTAGACAAAATATAGAAGATTTACTATCGTCTTCGGAAGAAGTAGCACAATCTGCTTATGAAACTTCTAATATGGCGCACCAAACACTTAATAACACACACATGGTTACACAAGAAAGCCATGGACTATACTCTATGACTGAACAAGCAAGAGAATATTTGCAGAAAACTGAATCTGGCATATCTCATACTCAAGAATCCTACAATTTTATGGAGGAAAATACTCATACAACTATTTCTTATATAAGAAGCATGTCGAAACTGTTAACTCAAATGGAGGAAATCTCCAGCCAGGTTGATCTTTTATCGATTAACACAAGTATAGAAGCAGCTAAGGCAGGGCAGGTAGGTGCTGGTTTTTCAGTTATAGCCGATGAAATAAAAAGGTTATCGGAAAAAACAACATCTTTGATAAAGGATATACAAAAACTTTCCGAAGAAGCTTTGGAGCAAAGCTCGAAAACAAATACAACCATAATAGATGCTCAAGAATCTTTGGATGAAGTTTCCTCTGTTTTTCATGTGGCGAAAGACAATCATTTGGATATGATTGGTAAAATTGAAAGCATGGATAAAAACATTGAAGCTATAGAGGAAAATGTGAGGCAGGTTACATCTATTATAGAAGATTTATCCTCTGTTTCGGAGGAACAAGCTTGTGCTACAGAAGAAATTAATAAGCATATGAAGGAAATAGAAACTCTAACATCGGGGTTGGTAGAATAATCCAAGCTTGCCCAGGGCATTCTTTTTAGGATGCTTTGGGCTTATTAGAGTAATATTTGAGTAAGCTGCCATTGATCTCGTTCTGCTTTTTTGATTTTTGCAGTATAACCTACTATTGAAAGTAGTTTGCGGATTACCTTAACAAGATTTTCTGTTTGAGGGAAAGGGTCTGTATCTAAAAGTATCTCTTTTATGCGGGCAGAATTTTTATGGGTAGAAATATCCTTGTTTAAATATTTTTTTGCCTGAGCAAAGGCAAATCCTTTCATTATAGGGTCATTTAATAAAGACACATGTTCTAATAATTCGTGTACGCTATCCA
>CAZBGG010000257.1:0-1921 GCA_964491305.1 uncultured Methanosarcinales archaeon | reverse complement strand
TGTATAAACCCCCTTCGCCGCAACCCTCATTGCTTTTAAAAGAAACATTTAAAACAAAAAAAAACCGGAGTTTTTAAGGATTATGAAATTTCACCAATCCAATAGTCCTGCAGCCTTCCAAGAGCAGTATGAATTCTTTCATACCCCATTTTTTCAAGAATATATAACTCAGTAGCCTCCCTACCACAGCCTTCATGCATAACATTCCTTCCCTGGTGGTTACTTATGAAAGACGAGATGTCATATACTTCCCCGCCAAAGATTATCCAGCAGTCGCCAGTAGTGTCGTGCAAAGCTACCTCTTCTTTTGTTAACCCTTTATCTTCGTATCCAGGTTCCTCGATAACCAGCTCACCGGAATAATCCTGTACTGATTCTTCTTCTTCGACGATTTGCTCAATTTCGTCCACGCTATTGCAGCCAACAACCAATAAAATTCCTAATATACGAAAAACCCCTATAACATTTTTTGATACCATGCTATAGGAGTAATTAATTTTTAATTATAAATCTTTCGAAAAGCCCAGCGAAAAAATATTATTTTTTTATTGAGCGATATTTTTCCTTCACGAATTGCTCCACTCTACTGTAATTAAAGTATAGGAAAACTCCACCAATAAAAGCCAATGAGACTAGGATAGTTATCAGGATTGCGGCATAATTAAGCTCACTTTCCTGAACAGGGGGCTCATCCTCAACAGTTATCCCCATAACAGAGCCTATGCCTTCCCCTGAAATCGAAAGAACATTTTCCCCTGAACCAGCCACTCCGGAAAAAACAAGAGTTTCAGATTCTCCTGGCTGCAAATTAACTTCTTTCGAATCGATAGTTTCACCGTTAATTTCAAAGTAAAATACATCTTGGCCTTCTCTATCCCCTTTATTTTTGAAATCTACAGTGGCCTGAATCTCTTCTCCCGTCTCAACCTCCAGATTTGAAATCCGCGTATCCACCAATTGGATGTCCGGTCCCTCATATCCTGGCTCTGGATCAGATACCTCTTCCACATCAAAAGCAATAGCATAAAGGGAGAGAGCATCTGTTTTTGCTTCAAACATGTATTTATCATCGAGTTCTTCAACCATATTAGTCTCAAGATCAACCCACTCTTCATCAAGCCTTTGCTTTATAATATCCTGAGGCTCAACCCCTTTTTCCTCAAGAATATTTTTTTCAACGGAGAAAGTAATGATAACATCACTCACCTCTCCAGTAATATCTATCCTGTTGAAGTCAAACTGGTTTTCCCCAGGAGATTCAATATCATCCCTTGAAACCCTGGAAACTGAGATAGAGACATCAGTATTCTTCCTAGCGACAGAAGAAACGGATTCAACACTTGAGCCTGATTCACTGTCAATAGTAACAACTATATTCTGACCGCCGGCAGCCGTTACTTTAGACGTTGAAGTACCTGTATTTTTATCAAATTCAGCTTCGCTGATAACTTCATCAGTTTCATCAGGCGTTGGAGAAGGTGCTAGTCCTCCACCCGTTGAGCCAGTGCTTCCACTGTCATCTCCATCATCATCTTCTTTAAATTCAGCAGTAATGGTATAATTTCCTTCCATTACGACTGTTGTCTCATCTGAATCAGCATCATCAATATTTTCAACATCACCACTCCAACCAACAAATGAATAGCCGCTTTCTGAACTAGCTTCCAATTCAACAACCTCACCATGGCTATAATTAAATAAACCTTCACCAGGAGAGAACACCTCCCCACCTTCTACGGAATCAATGCTCAAATCATAAATCTTAATCTGGAAATTTCCGGTAATAACATAGTTCCCCAAAATTTCTATGACAGTTTCATTTGAATCTACATTTTCTATCGTCTTGATGTTACCACTCCAACCAGTAAATAAATAACCCTCCTGTGGACTAGCCTTTATATCAACAAAATCTCCATAAGTA
>CAZBGG010000256.1:0-1930 GCA_964491305.1 uncultured Methanosarcinales archaeon | reverse complement strand
ATTCTTTTCTTAATGTCAAGAGAGATTAAAATTCAGAATATCCAAGTAATTTCTTTTTATACCATTCTGGGAACCCAATAGTGGAATTTCTTTTTAAGTCTTTACCAAAATGCTGAAACAAAAATTCTTTAATGTATTCTTTTTCTTCTTCTTCAATATCTTGATGAATTCTTTTTAAAAGCTTTCCTATATCCTTAGGGTCATTTTCTAATTCATTACAATCCCTCATATATTGAACTGCTTTCTCCCACCTGGCTTCTGTTTTGAACTCGTCCATAAAGGCTTCCCATCGACCTTTACTTTTGTTTTCTTTATTCCAATTACTTCTGTGAACTTCTTTAAATGCTTCTGATACGTACTTTCCAGCCATAACACCAATAGGCTGACCGCCTAGAAGAAAGGGGTTGTGATAATTTTTGACCACTACTCCTTCAACATCAGCGCCGCCGAGATAACTTTTCCTTTCAATCAATTCATAAATCTGTTCAGGAGATTCAATCTTCCCTCTATAAATAATTGGCACATGATCAATATTTAATTTATCCGCCCATTCTTCAATATTATCATAAAACTTATCAGTTAAATCTCTTACTCCAAATAAAGCACAGTGATTTTTGGGGATTTTATCGTAAGCAAGAACATTGTGCTTTGGCTTTTGAAAATATTCCATATAGAATACCATATTATCAGGGAGAAGGTGCTCATTCGCACTGAAATAAGATATTCCTTCCATGAACATTTTATTTGGATTGTCAAGGTAAAGTGTTGCACCTTTACTTCTCATGTGTAACTGGCCGTTAATCTTACCTACAACTAACTGACTGGCATCCAGTTTTTCGCTGACCTCCACTGGGTGATTGAAAATATCTTTAATATAATTAGTTCCTAGTGCAAAAATTTTAGGAAATGGACTTAACATTTTATTCCTCCTCCCAGGAAGGTTTGCCATCAGAGCAGCAGCCGCAACAGCCGTGAATACCTTTATATTTATGTTTTGATTCATCGGGTTCTATTCTTATACGGAAAGCAAGATCGTCAGGGTCTGGATGCCCGACTCCGTGTTCACAAATTCGTTCCATAATCCCCCTATCGTTTCGCCAGTGAGTAGGCCAATTCTTCATGTGATGATCGCTAGGGTTGTGAATACAGCAATATGCCCCTTTGCATTTTTCTTTATCGTGTACTTTGATTTTTTGGTTAGTTCCTGTAATATATGATTCCATTTTTAATCCTTTTTAATCCTCAAGCAGCTCTGAAATTTCTTCAAGATGAGTTAGTACTTCTTGGAACCCAGCATAATGGCCTTCCTCCCAAGCATACTCAAAAACCTTATCCCTTTTAGGGTGATTAAGTAAATTTACTTCTTCAAGAGCGTCTTCCCTAAATTGTTGCGTCTTTTGTCTTAATTCTTTGTAGTAATTATGTCTTTCTTGAATATACTTTTCTTCAATTTCCTTTAAGTGATAATAAACATGATGTCCACATGCAAAACAAAACTTTGATTCTTGTTTAATTGGACTGGAACATTCTGGACAGTGTCTATTACTGTATCGAGAAGGATAAGGGGCTTGGACCTTATAGTATCCAGATTCAATTTTATCTCTTACATTCATTGTTTCCATTACCAATCACTCCCAAGGGCATTATGATTAATAGGCAACTTATGTGTTTTGAAATATTTCTGGCACCTAGAAATAAACCTTTTCATTTCTGGTTTAAAAGACTTAGGAAAATTAGGAAGGGCCTCAAAATCCCCATTAATATTTTGTTGACCCTGAAACATCTTTGTTAGGTTTTCTGCTCTCCCAATAGCAATTTCTTTGGCCTTGTCTTTGTTGAAATCTTTATCTTCAAGTTTTTTATTATACGCACTCCAGCCGACTGCATAATTGTCTCCATCTTTAATAGCTACAAGGTATCCTGCTTTTTG
>CAZBGG010000255.1:0-1934 GCA_964491305.1 uncultured Methanosarcinales archaeon | reverse complement strand
GTGGAACTTATAACTATATAGTATCCATGAAAGATGTGATGCCTACAGTAAGAACAGATATTGCTACGGATTTTGTTTATAAGTGGGAAGCGGGATATGTTACTTTCAATGGTGCTATTCCTTGCTTTGGCTCATATGACGAAGGAGATGTTTCCTATTACTTTCGTTATGCTGATAACAAGGAGATGATTAATTATGAATCAACACAAAAAAGACCATTACTAGTGAACATGAAACTCTTCCAAGAAGAAGTTGAGGATATACAGGGAGAGTTGGGGGAGAGGATTTACTATCAAGCAGTACTAGAAGCAAATGAAACCGAGGTTTTGGGAGATGTAAAGTCAGTTATCATGGGTAGAAGATTGGGATTCATTCTTATGACTTACGGTGAAGACAGAAGAAGTATTAGGATATGGGAAAGAGTAGTGGACAGAATATTTACGTCGACACTTAATCTTATTCATGATGATTAAGCGACAGTGGTAATATTAAATGCTTTCTTGTTTACAAAAAAATAAAGTTGAGGGATTTACTCTAGCAGAGTTTTTGATTGTGCTGGGGCTAATTGCAGTTTTTGGTGTGATGATGATTCCTTACGGCATGGATTTTTATCGAACGGAAATTCTTGAAAGTGAAACCATGTCTCTTTCCGTGATTCTGGAGAGGGCTCGTAGTAATGCGATGATGGGAAAAGGTGAAGGTGATTGGGGTGTTGTTTTTGATGATCAGGACAGTGAAGGCAAGTACGCAGAATACACTCTTTATGAGGTAGATGGAACTTTTGAAAGAACATACCAAATAGCTCCCGGTGTGGGTGCTATGTGTATGAAAGAAGTTATATTTGAGGCTAATACCGGAATTGCGAATGTAGTAAGTTTTCCTTTGGGGGATAGTCTGCCAGTGGAAGAAGGGCTCAACTTACACTTGGATGCTTTCGATCTTTTGTGCTTGTATCCTGACGGTAGTCCGGTAAGTTTATGGAGAGATCTTTCCGGAGCGGGAAATGATGCAATACAAGGAGACAGTAGTCATATGCCTGTTTATAACGAAGAGAGATGGTACGAAAATCCTTCCATCGAGTTTAGCGGTAACGAGTATCTAGAGTTGCCGCAAGGGTTTGGAGAGGAGTTTACGGAGGCGGAAATTTTTGTTGTCAGTTTCAATAAAGAGGATACGCCCACTTCTAATGCAGACGGGGGTTTTTGGCATTTCGGCAGCTCAGGACAGAGCACACTTTATCCTGATACTAATCGGGAGATGTATTTTGATTGGGGGATAGATGAACCCGTAGGTCCGCTTGAGAGCCCCATTAGTTTTTTTGATTTCCCTAATCTGCTCAACATCTACGTTGATGAGAATGATTGGGTTGCACGGCAAAATTTGCAAGAGTTAGCTACGGTTACTACTCACACCATAGATTTTACAGAGGAAAATCCTCTTTTGGGCAAGTCTTCCGGAGAGAATTATTTTAATGGTTATTTTGGTGAGATTATTGTTTATGATCGTTTTTTGGATGTAGGCGAAAGAGAGCTTATTGAAGAATACCTTCGGGAAAAATGGATACCGCCCCTTATCGTAAATATTGAAGATATCGATGCAACTCCACATCTTTTTAATTGGGATGGAGGAACGGTAGAGTTATCTGCAAGACTTGAACTTGACTGGTTCCCTGATGAACCTGTAGTTGGAGAAACTGTGGAGTTTTGGGGTGATAATGAAAGGGACGGAGTTTTTGACATACCGCTTGGCAGCGAGACAACCGGAGGGGATGGTGTAGCTAATGTGTCATTTGAATTATCAGAAAATGAGCCGGCGGGAGAATATGATGTTCAAGTTGTTTATCACGGCAGTGATGAATTCAGATCAGAAGAAGCTATTAAATATAATGCTTTTGAGAAACTTGGAGAGGATTGTTATCATGTGAATTTCAACGT
>CAZBGG010000254.1:0-1940 GCA_964491305.1 uncultured Methanosarcinales archaeon | reverse complement strand
TATGTAGCACAAAAGCCTGTTAAATCACATATTTCTTGGGATACTATAAATGGGGGAAGTAATACACAAGACGAAAATAATGAAGACTCCGCAGTTTATGGTGCTATGACGAAAGAAATAGACGGCAACACTTATAAAATCAGACTTATGACAGGTGGTTCCAGTCCAGGCAATGCAAATGACGGAAGTAGTGAATGGAACGACCTTATTTGGGGGTTAGGAACTGAGTTATTTGATGATTGGGATACTGACAAAGAAGATAGCGATGAAGCTAACGCCTTCTTCGGCACAGGCTCTGGAGACGGAAGAGGTTCTTGGATGCAAGAACGCTCCGTCTCCAACACCAGCCTGGTTCGTGGCCTCCTTGGCGTTTCGTCTTTCGACTACCGCCACTCGTACAACACGCACGCGGTTGACGGTTGGCGTCCCGTTTTAGAATTGGTGTCTAATGACTAATTAACACAACAAACCCAAGCATTCAACACCTAACTCAAAACACAAGACCCAAAGCACCAATTCCTACACTGCTCTACATTCGACCGGAGGCTGGGGGTGAAGACCCCCAGCGTAGGTCAGTGAGCGACCCGAGAAGAAACTACAAAGGCATACCCTAGAAGAAGCATATTTGGGTTTTGGGGATGATTAAACACTAAAAAAAAGAACCTCTTGAAATCAAGTGGGTTCTTTTTTTGCATTACAAGGAAACACCAAGCGCAATAATTAATTTTGATGGATTTGCCGGGACATAAGAGTTTACAGAAGAGCTTGTAAAAGAAAATGATAGAGGCTTAGGTATCGACACTATATATTTCAGAAAAGATCTAAAAAACTAAAATCTAAATTTTTCAGAAAAATTCAATTCTCTCAAATCCACGGTTCTTATTAAATAAGAAGATAGTCATTTATACATATAAGAAAAAACAAAGGGTTGTTTTAGTTTTAAACAACCAAAGAAAGGAGAACTCCTACTGAAATCAGACAACTTTTTTCGACTGATACTACCTACAATACGGGATTGACACAGTAAAAAAAATAAGAAAAAAGTAGAAAAAAGGAGGAAAAGAATTATGAAAAGATTAGTTAAAATGGTAGAAAGATACCTAGAAAAGAGAGAAGAAGAGAGGGTTATAGCAGAAGAGAGGTTTGGTATGTGGCAGAGAATACCATATGAACCCGATCAAGTAGAATATAAAATATACAGAAAGGCGAATGACGAAAGATTGCTGTTTTAAAGATGTTCTTACCTATTAAATTAGGTTAAAAAGGTTAATGGGTGAGTTTCAGCCTTCTCACCGCCTCTTAGAGGTTTTGCAAGAAAAGAATCTTCATCCACAAACCTAAAGGTGTAGTGGTTTTCGGTTAAGTTATTATAAAGGAGGTATTTGATGTATTATTTAAAATGTAAAAAAATAGAAACTGCAATCAGAAGAGCAAAAAAACGATTATTGCAATCTCCGTGTCTATATGAAAATTTTGGACAAACTGAAATAAGGTTGATTAAAGATAAGTTCATTTCTTTTAATGACGACAATCAAATAAGCAAGCAAAGACAATTAGATATTTTTGACAAATGGTGTAGCACATTAACTGATTCACAATTTCGTAAAAAGTCAATGAAACTATAATTTTAATATAAAGAGGATATGCTTTATAAAACAATTACTAGAAATTGAAATTCACATTTTATGTTTAGAGAGGATGGTTAATAATGATATCAAAGAAAAATATGTATGATAGAGTTTGTAGGATATTGACAGATTATGAAAATGCAGGGCAGGAAGGACATGAAGACGGAGCAAGTGCAGATGATTTATATGAAATGTTAGTTGAAGTGCATGATTATTTTAATCAGATTGAGGATTAATATAATAAGTGTTTCAATATAACAGAGAGGATGATTGAAGATGATTAAAATTGATAGAAGTAATATAAGACAAGTT
>CAZBGG010000253.1:0-1945 GCA_964491305.1 uncultured Methanosarcinales archaeon | reverse complement strand
AGCCGCTTATGTAGTATTCTGAGGTGGAGCCCCCAAAATGGTGCTGTTTTGCATTGTTGACTAAGCCCAAACCTTTCAAATATTGTAACATCTGGATTGCCCTTTCAATACTTATGTTGTTCTCTTCTGCAATCATTGGTAGAGTTTTCATAGATTGTGCTTTATGTTGTTGCACAGATAACATTTTTAAAGGGTCATCAACCAAACTTAGAAAAAGGCTAGTATATGCTTTATTTTCATCAATTGGTTTTCTAGGCATATTCCTTGGATGAACTTTTTCTTTTAAATATTTTTTGATAGTTGGTTTATAAATGAGCTAATTTTATCAATAGGAAAACATCAGTCCAAAAAATTTAAATATTATGTGTTTTTACCCAATAATAACGAATGGTTTGTACTCAAGAATAATTTGAACAGGGTGAAAAATATGTCGAATGAATCAAAAGGAAAGCAAAAGGCTACAAAGAAGATTGTGGTGCGTTTACAGAGCGAACAATATGAAGTCTTGCTAGCAAGGGCTAACCAGGCTGGATTTTCAGAATTATCAAGTTACATGCGATTCTTGCTAGCCACGAACACGAAATCGATTTTTGATTTGGTAAAAGAAATACATGGAAAAGTTATACAACAGAATGAGGAGGATGTGAAAAATGATATACAGAGAAACAACTAGATTATGCAGGTCAGTTGCTATAAACGAAAAGGTTTATGGCATGGTCGTCAAACTTTCCCAAAAATATGGGATGAGTGTTAGTCAATTTATTAATTGTGCAATCGCAAATATGTTTCAACAGTATGGAATAAACCCTGAAAATTATTTCAAGAAAAAAAATAAATATGAGAGAGTGTGGTCTAAAAATGGCAAAAAAGAAAACTAAATCTGGACAAAATAACCGGACATCCCCTACCTACAATCGTATAATTTCATTATATCTTTCGGGAGTGTCCCCTGAAGAAATACCTGATGAATTGGATAAAGATCCGTCGTGCAAGTCTTTAAAGAGAACAAGTGTATATGATACTATCAAACGTTATAAGGAAACTGGACAAAAGTTCAGGACGTCCCCCGGACACCGGATGGAGTTCGAGATTCATGATTATTGCTTGAGTTTTCCAATTAAAAGCAACAAAAAAATCAAAACAAGTTTTATACTTAAAAAAAAACACATCCCATTTGAAATAATTAATAGAAATACCTGGAAGGCAGTCTATTTTAAAAGGTTTGATTGCAGCATCCATGTCACACCAAAAAGTGTGCTGCTATACCCACCCAAAATTGAATCAAAAATATCACCCACGCTAGCAGTGCAAATAGCTGACCAAATTGCATTGAGTGTACTACCCAGGATTGAAAAGCTTTTGGAAATAAAGCTATCTTGCCAGGCCTGGCATTACATTACTATCTGCACACAGCATGTAGCAATACACCACAAGGAACTTTTTGAACTATTGAATGATTTTGGGGTGCAAAAGGTTGTTGATGAAAAGAGAAGAACCAGAATCATACTTGACCGATCGAAGGGAAAAAGACATGTAGAGGGTATAGATCCTCATTTGGCACAGGATGATATTGAAAAGATTCGTCAATTCATCCTTCATCTTATAGACTCTGACATATCCTTAAGGTTGCTTACTAAGCTAGTTCTTGTTAACCAAGAAGCTATACTTAGATTAATGAGGCCTGAGGGTTTTTATAATGATGAGGTTGGACGAGATCCTCCGCCAAATTATGTTGGATGAATTATTTTCGCCAAGGAATTGTTATCAAAAAAAGACAATTTAGATTTTTTTTAATTCGTATTGTTGTTAGGCTTGAGTATTAAATTAAATAAAGACAATTTGGGCTCTTTTTCTTTTAATAACTAGCAAATTGCACTTTCTTATACCATGATATAAGAAACATCATACACTGCTTCTCTGAGGCCTGAGACTTTCAAATTTTCAA
>CAZBGG010000252.1:0-1981 GCA_964491305.1 uncultured Methanosarcinales archaeon | reverse complement strand
AACAAACAAGGATAGAAACCCTTCCAATTGACAATGAAGAAGGAAAATTCAATGAAAAACTTTCCTTCATAAACGAATATGTAACAGTATGAGGTGATAAAAATTTTTAGAAAAAAAACAGAATACCTGGACTGGCAAACATACAAAAGAAAGATTGATTCAATTTCCTTATTTGCCTGGCAGCAAAGTGTGAGGAAAAAAAATCTTTCAATTTAATTTTATTTATTTAAAATCTTCAAAATATTTTAAGTGGACATAACAATAACTCACTTTGTCTTTACTACTTTTAGAAACTTAAAATAGCCAATAATGTCAAACAATTAACCATATTCAAATTATCACATCCCGGTAAGTGTTTGAGTTATCACTACATCAGCAACCATATTAAAAAAGAAAATGACAACAAGAGCCAGAACAGTATATAAAATAATTCCTCTCAGAAGATTATTCCCTATGAGAAATTCTTCCTTCAACTTATCTGAACCGTTCTCAACACCATTAACCAAAATAGTTAATATATAAATAAGTTGTATCACATACAAACCAACAATTATCTGAAAATAAAAAGTAGGAATACCTATTCCAAAAAAATCTTCAAGACTCATTGCACCTGCACCACCACCCCCATCATCGATCAGTCCGGATTGTGAAGCATAAGCTACCTTTCCTAAAACATTTGTTATCATACTCCCAATTCCAATAACTATAGCACTTATTACAGGAGCAAGGAAAGAGCTCTGGGATTTCATTGAAGAAATAACATCAGAAAGCAAATCCTTCAGCCTTTCATCAATCCTGTGCATTTCCTTTATGTAAGCAGAAATACTTATTATCGCCTGTGCGGCAACAGCAGGACTTTTTTTGACGGCCTCCGTCAAAACCTTCATAGAACTTAAAATAATGCTGGAAGGATATCTGAAAATAACCCCCGTTTCTCTATTGAACAGAGCCTCCTTAACCCCTTTGCCTCCTTGAGTTATGCTTTGGTGAACTTCCTTAAAAAACTCACCCGAAACAGTATTTCTCATAACTTGCCCCACCTTCCCAAAGGCAACTTCAGCCGGCAAACCATCCCCAAGTCGATTCCCTAACTGAAAAAGTGCCCCCGAAAACTCCTTTTCAAGACCTTTGGATTTATCCCTTATTTCAATAATTTTTTTTGTCTTAATCTTATAATAGAGCCCAACACTTAATCCCAATGACAATGGAACAAAAAGACTTATCAAAGAAGGTAAAAGATCAAAAGGCCCTCCTTCAATCTCACCATCATCAGTACTCTGAGTCCTGTACTCAAACAAACAATAATTCGCCCTGTCACATGCCTCCGGAACTAGTGTATTTGCTGAATCCTCACCCAACGGTATATTCTTTAATCCACCTATCTCTGTAAGAATTATCGGAGAAATACCTATCACAAAAAAAATTACAAAAATAAACAAACTAGTATAAAATGGATTAATAGTTATTTCCTTCCCGAAAAAATTAAAGGATATCTTTTTGTATTTTTTAAGTTGAGGATTACCCTGAGTTATGTCTGTATCACCATAACCAGTAGGCCTAGATGAGAGTATCTTTTTACCTAAATAAAAAACCCCTAAAGGTAAAGCAACGTTGTAGATCATAGCCAGGTAATACCACTTAACCTCACCCATAAAATTAACAATCAATGGCAAAAGAACTAATCCTAAGATAGGAAGAACAAACCCCAACATATTAAGAGAAGTCATTGGAGACTTCAGATTATGTGCATAATGAAGCATTTTCTCATAAGTTTCCTGTAAAATCAGATCAAGGGATTTATCCAGAAGAGCCAATCTCCTTTCCTCAGAGCTTTCATAAAGGCTGGCTTCTATAAGATGCATCGCCTCAATAAATTCCATATTATGCTTTCTCCAACCTTCAAGATATGAATCCAAGGACTCCTTAACAGACGAATATTTTTCCGTCTGTATATCCCAGATAACTTTCCTTAAATCAAGAG
>CAZBGG010000251.1:0-2007 GCA_964491305.1 uncultured Methanosarcinales archaeon | reverse complement strand
GTCAACTACCCCACACTAAAGTGTGGGGCTTGTAATTAATTTACAAGCCCAGTTGATTACCCTGAGTACTATATGTACTACGTTATCTGTGAATAAGATAGGTATGTTGGGATGCTCCACAAGTTCCAGCCACTACGGGCAATGGTTAAACATCTCTGCGGGGATAGGAGAAGTGCTGTTGCTAAAAACCACAGGTAACATTGGGGAAGTGGACCAACAGTGGATGCGTAATGCTGAAACTGATTTATTTTCTAATTTGAAAGGAGAACATTATGGTTTATGTTTTATCAAAAGAAGGAGAACCTTTAATGCCAACGAAAAGACACGGAAAAGTAAGAAGGTTACTAAAATCTGGAGATGCGAAAGTAGTAAGACGCAAACCATTTACTATACAATTGCAATACGAAAGTACTAGTTATATCCAACCTGTTATTTTAGGGGTAGACAGTGGTTACCAAAAAGTAGGTTTATCGGCTGTCACCGATAAAGAAGAACTGTTTTCAGCAGAAGTCAATCTATTAAAAGGCATATCTGAAAGATTGAAAGAACGTTCCGATTATCGTAGGCAAAGACGCAAAAGGAAACGCTACAGAAAACCCAGATTTAACAACAGGAAACGAGAAGAAGGCTGGTTAGCACCTTCGATACAGCACAAGTTAGACACTCATTATAAACTAATCAATTTAGCAAAAGAAATACTACCCGTAACACATACTATAGTAGAAGTAGCAAATTTTGATATTCAAAAGATCAAAAAACCAGATATAAAAGAAAAAGAGTACCAACAAGGCGAACAGCATGATTACTGGAATTTACGTGAATATATACTTCATCGTGATAATCATACTTGTCAAAATCCTAATTGCGAAAACAAATCTGCTAACAAGATATTAGAAGTGCATCACGTAGGCTACTGGAAAGGGGATTATTCAAACAGACCAAGCAATTTAGCAACTCTTTGCGACAAGTGCCACATACCCAAAAATCATAGAAAAACAGGTTTCTTGTACAGGTGGGAACCAAAGCTGAATAACTTCAAACCCGAAACGTTTATGTCCATGGTAAGATGGCGATTGGTCAATGCCCTTAATTGCGAGCATACTTATGGTCATACAACCAAATCGAAAAGATTAAGTTTTGATTTAGAAAAATCGCATATAAACGATGCCTTTGTTATAGCAGGTGGGGTAATGCAAAAAAGATCAAATGCTTTCGAGATCAACCAATACAGAAGAAACAACAGAAGTTTAGAAAAATTCTACGATGCTCAATATATAGACATTAGGAATAACAAGAAAAAATCAGGACAAGAGTTGTTCAGTGGTAGAAGAACTAGGAACAAAGAACTAAACGGCGAGAACCTTCACAAGTACCGTGGCAATAAAATATCCAAAGGCAAAAGAAGCATAAGAAAACAACGTTATTTTTATCAACCTAATGACTTGATCAAACTAAATAACAAAATCTATACAGTAAAAGGTACTCATTGCAAAGGTAGCAGAGTAATATTAAAAGAGAACAATCGTTCTGTTTCTGTAAACAAATTAGAACCTTTTATGTTTTGTAAAGGTTTAATAGCCTCATAAAAAGCGTTTCCTCCTACGGTTAAAACCGTAGGTTTCCACGCTTGATTTATTATGAAATTTAT
The DNA here is from genome assembly GCA_964491305.1 of uncultured Methanosarcinales archaeon. Taxonomy (GTDB): domain Archaea; phylum Nanobdellota; class Nanobdellia; order Woesearchaeales; family DSVV01; genus CAZBGG01. The sequence goes on along the minus strand of CAZBGG010000251.1, from coordinate 359 downwards.
ACTTCATGCGGAGCTTGTAGGCAAGTAATGTTTGAATTTGCCGATAATCCAGAAATAGTTATACATTTTCAAAGTAAACAAGAATATATTGCCTTAAATCTTAAATCTTTATTACCATATCCGTTCCAATTATTATAATAGAATTAGCGAAAGAGGAAGGTGATATTCCACCTTCCTCTTTTTTTTTAATTAAGATATTGATTTCTTCAAGAAGTTTTTATAATGTGTTTTTTTACATATTAAATTTATTATAGAAAATGTTGCTATAAAGGAGGGTAAAAAAATAAAGGAGGGTAAAAATTGATAACTTTAAAAGAATTGTTAAATAAAGTGAATTGGGAAGATGTTAAACAATCGAT
>CAZBGG010000250.1:0-2021 GCA_964491305.1 uncultured Methanosarcinales archaeon | reverse complement strand
AAGACCATCCTTCGCGGATAAGAACCTTGTCTTTTTGCATATAAGAAACAGTAAGAGAAGAGGAGCTCTCCGCCATAAAGCGTGTAAACTCTCTCATGAATGATATTTCGTTCTCTATTCGTTTTCTTATCCCCTTTAAACTCTTTTCGATCTCTCGATCAATAAAAGACACCTCATTTTCAAGAAGACTAACAAAAAAGCGGTAACCTTTATCCGTGGGAATCCTTCCCGCAGAAGTATGCGGCTGACAAAGATAACCTCTCTCTATCAACTCTTGCATCTCATTACGAATAGTGGCCGGAGAAACATTCAAATCATAATTCTCTTCCAAAAACTTAGAACTTATGGGCAAAGCTGTATTTATGTGCTCTCTTATCACTATCTCAAGTATCCTTTTCTGTCTTTCTGTGATACTCATTGCCTTAATAATAGGAAATTATCACTCCTGTGTCAAGAGTGATAATTATTTACAAATTCTTCTTATGGAAAAAAGAATTCTCATGCCTTGATACCTCAGCTTATTTACGGGAACATCTTTTCCTTTTGGATATTCTTTCTCTGTTCCTCCAAATGATTTTTTATACTTTGTAACTCCCGGAAAAAGTTTTTCATTAATACCCCAAAAATTATAAAACTTACAACCTTTCTCTTTGGCAAACACAATTGACTGAAAACGAAGTAGTGCAGGTGCTTTAAGTTCTCTTTTTTCATAATCAGAGGCAGAGTGTAAAAAATTAACTGTATTTCCAAAGTAGAAAAGGAGTGTTCCCGAAACTACACTGCCTTCATAAATAGCCAAAACTAGTTCCGTATTAGGAATTTTTAAAAGATTCTCAAAATAATCCTTGGGATAACTTTTAAACCCCTGTCTTTTCTCCGTTTTTTTTAATAATTTAATGAAAGAACGAAGATCATGACCTTTTTTTATAACCACTCCTTTTCTTTGAGCGTAATTAATATTACGTTTAGTACTTTTACTAAAATCTTTTTTTATATCTTCAATATCTCTGTTAATATTTGAAATCAGTGTTTTTTGCGGTTGTATGCGAAGAAAAGAATTTCTTCCAGAAGTTAATTCCTCTATAGGCTCCGCATTAACAAAAATATCTTTCTCTTTTTTTGCAACTTTCACCGCCTCTAAAAACAATTCCTCTCTCGTCTCTTTTTTTGAAGAAAAAGGTCCATGAGGAATATAAAGATAGTTGCCAAAGCGTGATTTTTCCCTAAAAATCTGACAAACTCCCACTATTTCTCCTTCCTCTCTCTTTTCAAATCTAAATACTTTTTGGTACTTTTTTTTAAAATCACCCCATAAAGTGGATTGTAAAAAAGTGCCATTATTCTGAATCAAGAAATTATCCCATTCTTTTTTGGAATTGTTTTCTGTGATCATTGCTCTTTATAGTAAACCTTATCAGTATACATTAAATTAATATACTCAACATTTTCTATGTCTTTTATTTTTTCCCTTAAGACATATTCCAAATTATCCAATTGGCGGTATATGTCATTTTCTAGAATAAATTTTACACGGCATCCTTCAAGTATATCAGCCTCTATTTTTGTATGCTCCCCTTTATTTGTTATTACAAAAAAATTAACTTCATCTAAATGTTTGTTTATTTCTTGCATGGCATTCATTTCCTCTTTTGTGGTCACCTTTTCTCCTAATTCACTATTTGTGTTTTTATGAAAAAGAATATCACCGCCTTTTCCCTTATCAAACACAACACCAGATTCATCCACTTTAAAACAAGAATCATCAGTGCACCAAGAGGCAACTGCTTTTCTTTTTGTTGCTTCTATTTTTAGAGAATGAGGAAAAACTCGTTTTATCTCAACATCTTTTATTTCGTGAAAATTATCCAAAACCTCTTCTTTTATTCCCGGAAGAGATGCAAAAAATATGCTCTTTGAAGAAAATAGAATAAAGTCTTTTTCTATATATGGTTGCGCTATTTCTTCTATGTTTTCAATCTCAAACCCTTCTATGTAAACATTTTCTACGTAAAAATAAGGAT
>CAZBGG010000249.1:0-2023 GCA_964491305.1 uncultured Methanosarcinales archaeon | reverse complement strand
AGGCAGGGATATGGTACAGTATGTAACATGTGAAAAAGAGTATTTGTGGAATGAAGAGGGAGATTATGATGTAATAGCATTTGATTTTGGTGTAAAGAATAATATCTTAAATTTATTGGCTAAGTCCGGGTGTAAGGTGACTGTTGTTCCGGCTTCAACTAAAGCAGAAGATATTTTGAATAAAAATCCGGATGGAGTCTTTCTATCCAATGGTCCAGGAGATCCGGCAGGAGTTCCTTATGCTGTAAATGAAGTGAAAAAATTGCTCGGCAAAGTACCGATTTTTGGAATTTGCTTTGGGCAGCAAATTCTTGGTCGGGCTCTTGGACTTTCAACTTATAAACTGAAATTTGGTCACAGGGGTGGAAATCATCCTGTTAAAAATTATGATCGTGAGCATGTAGAAATAACCGCTCAAAATCATGGTTTTTGTGTAGAACTTCCGGATAAAGAAACACGAATTAAAAAAGGTGGATATTTAAAAGATCTTGAAGTAACACATATTAATTTAAATGATGAAACACTGGAAGGAATTAGACATTCAGAATTAAATTGTTTTTCTGTTCAGTATCATCCGGAAGCAGCTCCCGGACCACATGATTCTCGTTATTTATTTAGTGAATTTGTAGAACTTATGTCGTAAAAAACACAGAAGGAGTGATTTCATGCCAAAAAGGACTGATCTGGATAAGATATTGATTATTGGATCTGGGCCTATTGTAATTGGTCAGGCCTGTGAGTTTGATTATTCTGGTTCTCAGGCCTGTAAGGCTCTTAAACAGGAGGGTTATGAAATAGTTTTAATTAACAGTAACCCGGCTACTATTATGACTGATCCAGAAATGGCTGATCAAACCTATGTTGAACCACTGGAACCGGAAATTGTAGAGAAAATTATTCGTAAGGAAAAACCCGATGCTCTGCTACCTACCCTTGGTGGGCAGACAGGTTTGAATATAGCTTCAACTCTTTCACAAAATGGTGTACTGAAAGAGAATAATGTTGAATTAATTGGTGCGAATTTCGATGCAATTCAAAAAACTGAAGACAGGCAGTTATTCAAAGATGTTATGAAAAGTATTGGTGCTGGAGTGATGAAAAGTGAACAGGTGAATACTGTCGAAGCTGCTCAAGAATTTGCAGAAGAAGTTGGTTATCCGCTGATAATTAGGCCTTCCTTTACCCTGGGGGGGTCTGGTGGTGGGATAGCTTATAATGTTGAAGAATTAAAAGAAATAGCGAGCAGTGGTCTTTCACAGAGTCCTACTACCAGTATACTGGTGGAAGAATCTATTATTGGATGGAAGGAATATGAACTTGAATTAATGAGAGATGGTGCGGATAATGTAGTAATTGTATGTTCTATGGAAAATGTAGATCCCATGGGAATCCATACAGGTGACAGTATAACTGTTGCTCCTGCTCAGACATTAAGTGATGTGGAATATCAGGAAATGCGGGATGAGGCTCTGAGGATAATTCGGGAAGTGGGGGTTGAAACCGGTGGATCCAATATACAATTTGCGGTAGATCCAGAAACAGGCCGACGGGTTGTTGTAGAAATGAACCCTCGTGTATCAAGATCTTCCGCCCTTGCCTCCAAAGCTACTGGATTTGCTATTGCCAAAATAGCTGCCAAACTTGCAGTTGGATATACACTTGATGAGTTACCAAATGAGATTACTCAGGAAACTCCGGCCAGCTTTGAACCTGCTATTGATTACTGTGTTACTAAAATCCCTCGCTGGGACTTTGATAAATTTGAAGGTGTTGATAATACTCTTACCACTCAAATGAAAGCTGTGGGTGAAGTAATGGGTATTGGAAGAACATTTAAAGAATCTTTTCAGAAGGCATTTTCTTCAATGGAACAGGGCAGGTATGGCTGGGGAGCAGATGGTAAAGATGAATATAGTTATCAGGAACTTATTAATCCTGGAGAAAGAAAAAAAGAATTATATGAAGATGTTCGTTCTAAACTTCTTATTCCCAATAATGATAGAATGTATTATATTCGCTATGC
>CAZBGG010000248.1:0-2043 GCA_964491305.1 uncultured Methanosarcinales archaeon | reverse complement strand
CAAAAACCCCTTGGCAATCACCTTGGGGCTCTTTTTTATTGTCAATAAATAAATTTTCAAACTTTTAAAAGCCAAGCTCTCTATTTTTCTATATAAAAATAAAAGCGCTCTTAAAACAAAGCGCTCTTATTGTTGAAAAGAAGATTGTCTGTTATTTTAAGAATCTTCCATTTCTTGCCTGCATTCTCTCTAGCATCTCACTCTCTGTAATACATCCTCTTTCAACAGCTGCCATTAACCTTTCCTCTCTTTCTTCTAGTCTGCTTTGTCTGTGTTGCTCTCTGGTTTCGTTTCTGTAAACATGAAAGTCTTCTTTTGACATACTCACTTCTTGAGCAGAGAAACTATCTTCTCCTCTAAATCTTGTCATTGATTCCCAGGGTTTTTCACCTTCAGAGGCAAAAGCTGACCCTGTTGAAAGAAAAGCAATTCCCGCCAAAAGAGTCATTCCAACAACTAATTTTTTTGTCATCAGGATAAACCTTATATCTTAATAAGCTCTTATCGACCTTTCTGTATATTAATACAAAAAAGTCACACTTATCTTTCATTTAATCTTTGGTTGTTGCTCCTAGAACGTCTTTCAATCGTTTTAAAATTAATTACATCTATCACTCCTTCATCCATCTCACCAATAACAAGAACTTTTTCCCCTTCTTCTATCTGTGAATACAAACGCTTTCCTTTTGTCTTCTCAGTTACTTTCAATTTAGCCCTTTCTCCGCTATCAAGCTCCATAACCCATAGATCATTCTGTTTTTCTAAAATTACTCCGAAGTGAGCGTTGTCAATATCAATATTGCCCAAGTTTCTATACATCCCTCCGGCCACTGGCAACCTTTGTTGTTCTGCTAACCTGAAAAAAGAGTAATGCAAAGAAGATCTCTCTATTAAAACACTGCTGACAATAACCATAACCAATATCGCAATTAAGGAAACAATGAGTGGTCTTCGGTAAACAAACTGAAATTTTCTGCCAATTACGCCAATCAATAATATCAAAACAAAGATTAGAAAAACAAGATACCAAGGGAACGATAAAAGAATACTTCTTATGGCATAAAATCCAATTCCATGAAAAAGCAAAATATCATTTACCCTTAAAACAAAAACAATCAGACTTCCTAAATACAAGAGAAGCAAAGAAAATAAAACCAACAAACCTATCACTAAAAATGACTTAGCAACAAAATAAGCCCTGGACTTCATTTTCAACTCCCCTCTTTCAATTTTAGAAACAACTTTCTCGGTTATTGGGTTTTTGCTATTTTCTTTTTTCATGCAACAATTTTTTAATTTCGCTACGACCTCTTTTTAACCTCGTCCCGACGGTAGAAACCGGAATCTTCAAAATATCAGAAATTTCTTGATAGTCTTTTTCTTCAAAGTAGTAAAGTACTATCGGTTCTCGATACTTTTCTTTCAATTTATGTAAATACTTTTCTATCTCTTCTTTTTCCTCTCTCGTTTCAATATCTTTTAAAAAATTCTTCTCTCCAGCAAAAGAAAAAATAACATCGGCTTCAAGGAAAAGAAAAGGTAACTTTTTTTCTTTTTTAATAAGATTTATAAACTCATTATGAGCAATCCTGTAAATCCAAGGTGAGAACTTTCTTGAAGGGTCAAAGCTTTTGATATTAACATACGCCTTAGTAAGAACATTTTGCACTACATCCTCAATATTTTCATGATTATACAAAAATCTTTTTCCGTATCTTAATAACTTTTTCTCATAGCGCTTAGCGAGAATGTCAAAAGCATCAGTTTTATTTTTCAAAACCAACCGAACCAATTCTTCATCGGTTTTATCGTCTATCTGATTCATCTAAGTTAAATTTTAGGTCTACTATAATTATACACTATTTAATAATATTTATTTCACTTTTAAGGATCCCTGAAATAAATATCAAGGTTATCTACATAACTAAAAAAGGTGTTGTGTAAAGATAAATCCCCCTATGTGACTTTCACATAGGGGGTCATGTAATTTTCAGAGGTTATTTTCTAGGGTTCTGAGGGCTACCCGACAAACATCAAAATTGG
>CAZBGG010000247.1:0-2053 GCA_964491305.1 uncultured Methanosarcinales archaeon | reverse complement strand
CTTTTTCTACCCGCAGAACAACATCCCGGCCTACCATCATCCTGGCCAGTTCCTGGGGTGAAGTCTCTGCAGTATCAACTGTGCCAACAGATTTACCATCCCTTAAAACTGTTACTCTGTCTGAAATTTTCATAGTTTCTTTTAATTTATGGGTGATAAAAATTATTGTCTTACCATCTTTTTTTAACTCTTGCATTATTTCAAATAGTTCTTCGGTCTCCTGGGGAGTTAAAACTGCTGTCGGCTCATCTAAGATCAAAATTTCTGCTTCCCGGTACAATGCCTTAAGAATCTCTACCCGCTGCTGTTCACCGACTGAAATATCTTCGATTTTAGCCTCTGGATTAACCTTAAGGCCAAACTTTTTGCTAAGTTCTTCTATCTCCTGGCAGGCCCTTTTTAGATTTAAAAAACCATTCTTAGCTATCTCTTTGCCAGCAATTATATTCTCTGCAACTGAAAGTCGGTCAACTAGCATGAAATGCTGATGGATCATGCCCAACCCAAGCCTGATAGCCTCTGATGGGCTCTTGATTTCCTGGTACTGGCCCTCAATAAATATCTTGCCACTATCCTGATTGTAAAGTCCAAATAGTATTTTCATCAAAGTGCTTTTGCCTGCTCCATTTTCACCAAGAAGACTGTGGATCTCACCTTTTTGAACAGCAAAATGTATATTATTATTAGCGACAACCTCACCAAACCTCTTATTAATATTTTTGAGTTCTACGGCATTCATTGAATTACCTCCTGGATACAATAGATAAAAAGGTATTTATATAAATTAAGGGGGGCTTTACGCCCCCCAGTAAGAGTTAATTAAAAATTTATAAGCTATCTGGGATTTCTATTTCACCTGCTATGATTGATGCCTTGATTTCTTCCAGCTTTTCAATAATATCTGCTGGTAAAAGAGAGTCAGTATATCCTAATGCTTCTTCTTCTATTCCAATTACCTGCACACCAGGCTCAAAAGTTCCATCCAATACCTGCTCTACTGCTAGAAGAACTGTATTGTCAACAAACTTCATGCCATTTGTTAGAATATGGTCAGGTGCTAAATGGCCCTGATCTGAATCTGAACCGATAGCATAGACATTATTCTCTTGAGCTGCTTCAATTACTCCAAGTCCTGAGCGACCAGCAGCTGCCCAGATAATATCCACATCATCTTCAACCATTGAAATGCCAAGCTCTTTGCCTCTACCTGGATCGTCCCAGGCACCTACATAGGAGTGGCTGACATGAACATCTTCATTTATATAGGCGGCGCCAGCTCTGTAACCTGCAATGTTGGCATTGATTAGAGGAATTTCCATACCACCAACGACTCCGATCCGGTATTCTTCATTGATCATTTCATACTCATCACTCCGCTGAGTCATCATAGCTGCAGCTGCTCCCATTAAGAAACCTCTCTCCTCCTCTGTATAAACATAAGAACCAACATTGTCAGCTTCCAGGGCTGCATCTACTAAAGCAAACTGCTGGTCCGGAAATCTTGCTGATACGTCTGCCAGGGCATCTGCCTGATCAAAACCTATCGAGATAATAAGGTCATAAACGCCAGCAGAAGCAAATAACTGGAGGTAGTTTTCATAATCAGCGATTGAAGCCGGTTCACCATAGTTATAACTAATGCCAAGATCTTCTTCAGCCATTTGAATCCCACGATAAGCCGCATCATTGAAACTCTGGTCTCCAAGCCCACCTGTTGCAAAGACAATGGCGATATCACCTTCGGCTGCCACATTAACTGAAATTGTAAAGATTAAAAATGCTGCTAACAGAAATACTGTTAAGCTTTTTCTCATTTTAGTTCCCCCTCTTATATTTTTTGCCCATTTAAGAGCTTAATACCAGCAGATAATAGCATTTAAAATGATAAAATTTTAATTTTTTTAATCTTTAAATTTATATCAAAATAATATCAAATATTTCATGATAAGTCAATATGTTTTCATACATATAATAGTCTATTATGATAATATAAGCTAGGTTATTTTAATCATCAAAAGTTTAAAATAATAATTAATTAAATCCTTGACAATTC
>CAZBGG010000246.1:0-2065 GCA_964491305.1 uncultured Methanosarcinales archaeon | reverse complement strand
TTTTTTTTCATGTCTCAAACATTTTTTTAAATCATTGACCTCAGATTTCAAAAAGGAATTCTCCTCAACCAACCAGAAATATTTCTCAAGCAATTTAGCACCATTAGTCGCATTTGACCCATTATCATATTTCCCATGGATAGCTTCTCTGACTAATTCAATCTCTTTCCCCTTATCCTCTAAAATCTTTAATGCCATATCCATTGATATGCCTTTTGTCAAAACAAGAAAAATGATTCGATCCTCGAGCTGCTCTTTGCCTTTTGTTTCCGAGAATTTTTTTATTTTTCTAAAAAGAGCCTGGAATTTGTTGTAGGCAGATAAGCCTGAAGCTAAAGCATCCCTCTCATGGCTATTAGATGTATAAAACCCTTTGGAAAGCAATCTCTTCTCATTAACGGACATATCTTCTTTTGGAGAAAAAAGTCTAGAGCCAGTCTTTACAGAAAACTGCCTAACGAATTCGGAAACATTTTCCTTATCCGAACTTGTTAAAACAGGTAAGCCATATTCTTTTGATTTAAGTATTAAAGAAGACAAATCCAGCTCCTTAGAGGAACCAACTTCTAAAAGGTTTCCCCTGGTATCTATAAAAGACCATGCACAGGTAGTACCAGGATCAATTCCAACAATAATGGGCGTATTCAATCTAGACCACAGAGAAACAAAGAAAATATTTAAACATTTTCAACCACCAGATACGACAAACATTTTAAAAGGTAAACTTATCCAATGTCCCATGCCCAGAAAGAATTTTTCAAAAAAAAGGAAAGAGAAAAAAATTGCCACAGAAAGGATGTCAAGACTTTATGATATGGCAAGAGAAAATATATCAACACATCCTTTAAGAGCGCAAAGATATACTGAAATTGCAAACAAAATACAAAAAAAGATAAAAGCAAAACCTGAAAGAAAGTACAAAAGGATGATCTGTGGAAACTGCAAAAAACTAAAAATACCGGGTTTGAACTGCAGGGTCCGCTTGACGGGCAAAACAATAACGTATTATTGCCTTGAATGCAAACACTTCACCAGAATAGGTTATAAAGGGAAGAAGCACAGCAAAGAAGGCAAATGATGGAGGTTTGCAAGGGTAGCTAAAGTTAAAACCAAAATCTTTTTAAATAGGTTAATTTTCGCAAACAAAAGTGCTGTTACGTTCCAAAATAGCTTTTTAAGGGGTTTAGAGGATAAAGGAAAGCAGTGGGACTGTTTTCAACTTCAAAGAAGCTTATAAAGGAGGAAGAAGAATGAAAAGTGTTTATGACGCTCCAAGACAAAAATTAAACGAGAATGTTGCTGAAGAATTGAAAAATTACTCTGAGATTGAAAAACCCAGTTGGTCAGATTTTGTAAAGACAGGCACCAACAAACAGAGACCACCTTCACAAGCAGATTGGTGGTACAAGAGAGCTGCCTCAGTCCTCATAAGAGTCTGTAGGTATGGACCCATAGGTGTTTCTAAACTAAGAGTTAAGTATGGTGGAAAGAAAAGAAGGGGATACAAACCTGCAGAATTCAGAAAGAGTTCAGGAAACATTTTAAGGAAAATACTGCAGCAATTGGAAACTGCAGGTCTTATCAAACAAGATACAAAAGAAAGTCACAAGGGCAGGGTTATTACAGGTAAGGGCGTATCCTTGCTCAACAAGGCTAGTAAGAAGTGAATTTAAATGGCAAGATACAAGCACATCAGTAAGAAATTAAAGCTAGGGAAACACGGCAGGAGAACTAGATGGGCTCCCTTTTGGTCGGTTCCTAAGGTATACGGAAAGAACAGAAAAGTTCACCCTGGAAGGCACACGGATGTCAAGAGGAGCTGGAGAAGGAGTAAAATTAAGGTATAAGTGATTTGAATGGCAAAAGAGAAAGAAGAAACAAAGGTAACGCTTGAGAGAACCTATACCATCCCGCTAAGAAGAGAGTTCCTTAAAGCACCAAGATATAAAAGAACAAAAAGGGCAGTCAAAGCAGTTAGAGATTTTCTTAGAAAACATATGAAATCTGATGAAGTGAAGATAGGTAAACATCTTAACCTCAGGCTTTGGGAAAACGGAATTAGGAA
>CAZBGG010000245.1:0-2140 GCA_964491305.1 uncultured Methanosarcinales archaeon | reverse complement strand
AAAGAGGTGTTGAGATGAAAAAGAGTAGAAGAGCAGCTTTAAATTTATCAGTTAATGCTATAGTAGTTTTTGTTCTGGCTTTTGCTATGCTTGGAGTAGGTATAGCATTTATCAATTTGATTAGGGAGAATGTGATGGGTGTAGCAGGGGATGTTATTGATGTTGAAGATCTTGACAGGCCACCAACTGCCCAGGAACCTCTTACCGTTCCCCGTGAAATCAGTTTAGGTATGTCGGACACTAGGAGAGAACAAATAGGTTTTTACAATAGGCAGACTACAACGGCGCAAATGGTGGCTATAGGTATATCCAGTTGTGTTGCAACTGGTGAAATTCGTGATGAATTTGGTAGTGGAGGAGAGCTTCAGCTGGATCAGCTTCCCCGTGTTGATAGTCCTGTTGTTGATGTTTCCGGGAGTGATCCAGAAGGTTTTTCAGTGATTATTAATCCTGGCGATTCTGAACAGGGATTTGTGCCAGGTACTTACATCTGTAATATGGTTGCTTACGATTCTACTGGTCCTTTGACGGGTGATGGTGCTACTATATACGAGAGGAAGTCGTTTTTCCTGGAAATTACTCCATGAGGTTGATAAAAGATGAAAAAGAAAAAATTAACTCAAGCCCAGGAATTTGAAATACTTAAGCTAGTACTGGACAAGTTTTTGTGGTTAGGAGTGGGTATAATGGCATTTGGACTTTATACTATAGTTTCAACCGCCAGTACCACTTTGGAAGGATTTGCTTATATGGTTGCAGGTGCTTTGGTGCTAATACTGTTCATGATCTTATTAGTGAAGGAGTATGAGATATTGAGTAGGTGATTTTGATGAAAAAAGTTTTGGTTTTTCCTTTGTTGCTGGCTTTGTTTTCAGCGTTTGTTTTAATATCTGGTTGTGAAGAGTCGGAGTGTGAGATTAACAATGACTGCCCCAGCAGGGAGTGCTTCAGATATGAATGTGTGGATGGAGAATGTGTTGAGGAAGTAATCAGAGATTGTTGTGGCAACAGAATTTGCGAGGAAGGCCAAAACTATTGTAATTGTCCTCAAGATTGCGTGGATGATCCTTGTGAAGGGAAGATTCCTTTGGATGATTCTGGCAGGGAAATGACCGAGTACCTGGAGAGAACCTGTGTCGATGATGAATGTGTTGCGGATTTTGACAGGGATGATCAGAGAACCATAACTTTAACTTTTGACAGGGACAGGCGATATTTTGTGGCATCTTTTGAGATTGATTTGAAGAGGCCTTTTGATCTTAACAGTGATACTATTGATGTGAGAGGGGTTTTGGAAGATATTGATGACAGTACAGTGTCCCCGATTGATATAACCAGAATCAGGATAGTAGAAGGGGATGTTATTTATGGGCAGCTTTCCCTTGATGAGGAATTATCAGAGATAGGTGATTCATTTGAGGCATCTGTTCCCATAAATTATGTGCCGGATAAAATAGAGAGCCAAAGTCGTCTCCGAGTGCAAATTTACTATACGTTTGATTATGAGGATTCCAGAGGCGATATTGATACAAGAAGAGGGGAACTGGATTATCGGTTTAGTGAAAACCTTTATATGGTGAGGACAGGTGAGTTGCGTTGATTTTTTTTGGATGTAAGAAGGCCGCTATTCAGTTGTCCGTCAATTTTTTGGTTATGCTGGTTCTGGGGCTTATGACTTTTGGGCTGGGAGTCACTATTTTTTATTCGTTGTCGGAACAGATGGGTCGTATGTCTGAAGAATTGGATGAGCAAACAAGAATGCAGATTGAAAGGGAATTGGTTGCCGGAGGTCAGCTGGTTGCTTTTCCCACTAACAAAATGGACATAAGGCGTGGTGAAAGGGATATTTTAGGCTTTGGATTAAATAACAATCATTTGGAATATGAACATTTTAGGATAGAGGTTGCCTGTGTTGGTGCTTTTGCTCACGATAATAGTGATGAATTAGAGGATGGTTGTGATGCTGAATTTGCTTGTAGTGACCATGTTTGTGGTGATTGGGTGATGATGGGGAATCGTGATTGGCGTTTGGAAGTGGGAACCAGGGAAAGAGTAATTGAGCCTTTGTTTATCGTGATACCTTCTGATGTGGAGGCAGGACGTTACATCTATAGGTTGAATGTAAAGATTAGTGAGGATG
>CAZBGG010000244.1:986-2148 GCA_964491305.1 uncultured Methanosarcinales archaeon | reverse complement strand
ATCAGTTCCAGAACCAATAGCAATACCTACATCTGCCTGGGCAAGTGCAGGAGCATCATTAATACCATCTCCTGTCATTGCTACAAAATCACCTTCTCTTTGAAGTTCCTTTATCTTATCCTGTTTTTGATCAGGTAACACTTCTGCAAAATACCCATCCAGTTTAAGTTCATTTGAAACTTCCTTTGCTGTTGTTTCGTTATCTCCTGTGAGCATCCAGCATTTTATTCCGGATTCCTGAAGCTTTTTCACCGCCTCAAAAGATTCCTTCCTTATAGTATCAGCAAGTATTATTACTCCTGCAGGCTTGTCTTCAATTAAAACATATACAAATGTTCCGTTCTTTTTTATCTCAGGTGTTGAAATACTATGATTTTTGATATATTTTTCACTCACGAGCTTAACATTTTTTTTCGAAACCATACCTTTAACGCCTTCGCCTTTCATATTTTCAAAATTCTCTACAACCAGGTTATTTGCATTTTGCTCTTTTGCCTTTTCAACAATCCCTTTTGCAATGGGATGCGCTGAATTTGTTTCAAGCGCCGCAGCAATTTCCAATAGTTCATTTTCACTATACCTGCCATCAAAAACTTTCACTGTCTTTACTCCGAAGTTTCCATGAGTAAGAGTACCTGTTTTATCAAATACAACTGTTGAAATCTTTCGAGAGTTTTCAAAAGCTATCCTGTTTCTTATTAATAGACCATTTTTTGCAGAGAGTGTAGTTGAGACAGCATTTACTAAGGGGATAGCCAAACCTAGTGCATGAGGACAACTGATAACCATTACTGTTGCCATCCTCTCTATTGCAAATGCAAGGTCAGGTCCATAGGCTGACCAAAAAGCAAATGTTGCGACCCCTACAGTGATTGCGATAAATGTCAGCCACCTGGCCGCCCTATCTGCAAGCCTTTGTGTCTTGGATTTTGAAACCTGTGCATTCTTGACTAATTCAATAACCTGACTCAGATAGGACTCATCACCAGTCTTTTCAATTTTTACTTCAAGAATGCCCTCACCATTGACAGAACCCCCTATTGCCCTGTTATCTGGTTTCTTCTCAACGGGCTTTGACTCTCCTGTAAGCATTGACTCATCAACATAACTCTCGCCTTTTACAATAATCCCATCAGCAGGAATCTTTTCTCCTGCTTTAATA
>CAZBGG010000244.1:0-976 GCA_964491305.1 uncultured Methanosarcinales archaeon | reverse complement strand
ATCATGTCTCCTTTTTTTAGTTCAGATATCTTAACGTCCTTGATGTCATTGCCTTTTTTCAGATGAGCTGTGTCAGGAAGAAGTTTTGCAAGTTTTTCCATGGCCTTTGATGCGCCCATAACGGACTTCATCTCAATCCAGTGCCCAAGAAGCATCACATTAATCAGGGTAGCAAGCTCCCAGAAAAAGAATTTTCCTTCTAGACCAAAGACAACTGCAGAGCTATAAGTATATGCTACGATTATTGCAACTGCAATAAGTGTCATCATTCCTGGCTGCTTTTGTTTAAGTTCACTAAAAATTCCTTTCAGGAAGGGCCAACCACCATAGAAGAACACGAAAGTGGACAAAATCCATAATACATGGCTATCAAACGGAAAAGTCAAACTAAAACCAAAAAATTCCTGGATTATGGGGGAAAGGATTAGAATGGGTATTGTAATAATCAAGGCTATTATGAATCTCTTTTTGAAGTCAGCCACCATATGCTCATGGTGGTCTGAGTGGTTGTGTCGCATTTATAATTTCAACTCTTTTATCTTCTTTTGATATTCTTTTTTAGTGATCTCGCCCTTTGCATACCTTTCCTTAAGTATATTAATGGGTTTTTCCGGTTGCTTAGTTTCTATAAACTTTTTTACAACCCAATAGATTAGTAGTATCACTGCAACCCAAAACAAGATCATGAAAAACATACCAATAAATCCAAAATTCCAGAACATATGACCTGTTCCAGGATACATCATATGTCCCCAATCATTAGCATATACAATTTGTACTGATAAAAACAGCACAACCAGATAAATAGCTCTTATCATTTCCAACCACCTAATTTTGCAAAAGGAAGTAATTTATTTAAAATTAATTATATGAAAAAGCAGGACATTTTGAGATAAAAAAATATTGTTACAATTTTTATCGCTTGTCGCCATATTCTCAACTCCTTAGGAAATCAAAGAATTCCTTGAACCCGCAT
>CAZBGG010000243.1:0-2152 GCA_964491305.1 uncultured Methanosarcinales archaeon | reverse complement strand
ATTAATATAGCTAAAATGCCTATTACTACCATCAATTCTAACAATGTGAAACCTTTACTCGATTTAAAACAATCAAACAGACAAATCACGCTCCTTTCTAAAAAACAAATCCTGTTTATCCCCAAACAACATTTTTTTACCTAATCAATCCTTCTTATATTATCAAAAGGATGTAATACCATAACCACTTTACCCTGGATATCTTCTTCAGCCACAAAACCTACTTCTTCGTGTCGGCTATCCAGGCTAAAAACACGGTTATCACCTAACACAAAATAATGTCCTTCGGGAACCTCTACAGGCCCATAATCTTTTATGGGCTCTTCTTGATAAACATATGGCTCTACAACCTCTTTTTGGTTAACATATAAACGGTCATTTAATATCTCTACCTTGTCACCTTCTTCCGCTAGAATCCGTTTAACATAATTTCCTCTATTTTTTGTATCATTGAATGTAATTAAATCCCTTTGTTCTGGTTCAGAAAATCGATAAGCTAAACGGCTTACAAGCATCCTTTCCCCATCCTGAAGCGTAGGCTGCATTGATTCGCCCCTTACAATAACCTGTTCTGCAACAAATACTTGAACAAGAAATGCTATCGCAGCAGCATATACTAAAGCTCTAAAACCATTCCAGAGAGCTTCACCCACACAAATCACCTCCTTATGGCTTGCTTACTCTTTCAATATTTACAAAATCAAAATCTGTTGTAGGCAAACCTCTATTATAATGCCTCTCATCAATTACTTGAGGGTAAACCCCATCTGAAGATTTCATATAATACTCTATAAAAATTACTTTCTTATCTTCTACTTCGCGAGCATATACATCTGTTACATCTGTTTCGTAACCAGGATTAGGAGCTTCAATTTCTATAAGTATAGAATCGTCTGCCTCCGAAACAACATACGATAAATATGGATGTTCTTTGTCTTTATCAACATCATCCAACTCCATTTTTTCTTCCAAAACACAACCGGCAACAAAAAATAATACCCCTATAAGAAGTAATACATGAAAACGATATAACATTATCAATTTCCCCCTTTCCTTCTAAACATTAAGCTTAATACAAACATAATCAAATGAGTTATTAATGACGCAGGAACTAGTATTAATGGATACACAAAAAAAAGCATATTGAATTGCAAGATATGTGTGATCAAAATAGGATTTATTTCTCCAAACAAGTTGACTATCAAGAAAACTACTGAGACTATTAAGGTTACAACTATAAGTGATTTAGCCAAATTGTTTTCGTCCTCTCTGCTCAATGTAGCATAAGGAGCAATAACCAGTATAAACATTATGGATAACCAAAAGCCTGCCGTATCATAACTCGCACTAAACATTTCTAAAGCACATACAGGTGCCACCCACGAATTTACATTTAAATAAACCAACCCCCATGTTAATACCGTGGCAAGTATTATTGGCCCTGTGGCAATAAAAACATGACCTAATAAATGAAGCAGGTTGAGCCTGTTATGAGAGTAAAGAACATACCCCGAAACCCGAGGTTTTGATGTAAAATCCAACAGTTTTACTTCTTTTACTTCACAACCGAATAAATATGCCATCCATAAATGCCCTATTTCATGTATCGGCACCCCAATGATAGCTGTGATTGTATCCAAAGAAGAGGATATGCGCTTGCTGAATATATCCCTTATTATTCGCAACAAAAACCCTGTTATCAACAAACCACCAAAAACACCGGCTATACTTAATATTGCATAATATAAGTTTTCCAAAATCGCCACCTAACACGCTCCCCCTCCTAAACATCAATAATGCCATTACTCTTTTCTTCATCTATCTCCGCATCTATCGGCAAACCTCCTGGCTCTATAACTTCTTCCTTTTCTAAATAACTGCAACCCGATACCATTAAAAGCATAGCAATTATTGCAATCCATCTAAGCATTTACAATCAACTCCTTCCCTTAATTTCATTCGTCCAAGTCGCCTCAAGCTCGCCTCCCCATGCGCGAATCCTTACCGATGAATCTGCTGTATAGGTCTCTACTATATGAGATGTATCGGGCAGTTCACCAAAATATCCAAACGGTGAACTACTCCTGCCTTCGCTATGCTTAGAGGCGGGAGAATTCTTGGCGATTTAGTTAAAAATCCGATGTTGTGTAAT
>CAZBGG010000242.1:0-2157 GCA_964491305.1 uncultured Methanosarcinales archaeon | reverse complement strand
TATCCATAAAAGGTTCGGGGGTTATTTGGTATAACTGGTAATCAACGAACCAATCAGTGGCAATATTAAAAAACATTCCACATGTTTGCAAATCATTTTGTGTGGTTTCTTTGCTAAAATAGGAAGTGCTAAACAAAACAGTTTCATTTTCAGCTAAATATGCATGGCATAGTTCATGCAAGTATTCTATCAAATATCCATTGGGTGCATGGTATAAATAATGTTTTTCCTTGAGGTCGTCAGAAATTATTTGATAGTACTCACTATTGTTATATTCTATTATGCCCCAATTAAGGCTATTTCTTTGTTTTTGGATTACTTCATACATTATATTTGCTCCTTAAAAATTATTATTTATTATAACACAAATTTTTTATTCCAGAAAGGAGGGTGAGCTATTATGGAAGATATGAAAGGTTCCCCAATAGAAATACCCATTTCGAGTGTAGAAGATTTCAAACAAATAGGCACAGCAGGTACTTATGCAAAAGGCACAAGTTATGAGGGGTATTTTGAAGCTACTTATAGTAGTAAATATTGTTTGGTTAATAACATAGATTTAGAAGGAGATAGTCATGAATGTTTCTGTAGAAACTTTTATGGGGAATTAGATGGGCAGGGGTTTGTAATAGAGAATGGCTCCATAAACAATGGGTTAATAGATATTAACTTTGGCATTATAAATAATGTAAATTTTAAAAATGTATCTGTTTTTGGTGATGACATGGTAGGTGCTTTAGCCAGGGGGAATGCTGGAGAAGTTAGGGGTTGTAATGGTTTTGAAGGGATATATATGCATGGCGAGATAAATGTTGGAGGTTTAGTGGGGGTTAATATGGGGGTTGTTGAAAATAGCAAAATAAAGGTTGAAGTTGATGGTATAGAACTAGTTGGTGGTATAGCGGGTAGCAATAAAGGATACATAGGATACAGTGAATCTTCTGGTTATGTTAAAGGTGATAGATTTGTAGGCGGGATATCTGGTGTAACCAGGGGGGATATAGAAAATAGTATATCAAAAAGTGGAGTTGAGGGTAAAGATTATGTAGGTGGTATCTCCGGTGGTCTATATGAAGGGAGTTGGGATCATACAATTAACACAGGAAAGGTATCTGGTGAAAGTTTGGTAGGAGGCATAACGGGAGAATTATCAGGTGGTGGAAAAATCGGAACAAGTATCAACAAGGGAGAAGTAATGGGTAAAAATTGCATAGGTGGTATTACGGGGCAAAACACACATGGAACTCTTGTAAATGTTAGAAACCATACTGATGTTAAAGGTGTAAACTGTATAGGGGGTATTGTGGGTGTCAATCATTCGTTTATAGATAATGTATCTAACGAGGGCAACTATGTAAATGGAAGAAGCGAACTGGGTGGTATCGCGGGTGAAAATAAAGGAACTATATATAGTGGTAAAAACTATTCTATCCTGCCAGATAAAGGAGAAAATGTTGATGGGATAGCTGGTAAGAATAGCGGTATCTTATCTGGTTGCTCGGATGAAATAAATAATGGCCCTACTGTTCAGGAAAGGATTCGGGAGATAAGACAACAATCTGTTAATGTGGTGCCTTCACAGGGTGTTACAAAACTTTAACTAAATTGCCAAGAATTCTCCCGCCTCCAAACGAGGCGAAGACGGGGGGAGTTCATGGAACAAAGATAATTTTTGTTAGAAAAGCGTCTTTGTCGGGATGGTATTTTTATGCCATCCCGATTTTACATTATGGACATTATGGAGGGGGTTATATGGAGAGAGTATCGGCATTAGATGCCACAAGAGGTTTTGCTCTTCTTGGCATGTTGGTTGCTAACCTGGGTGTTTTCACTTATACGGAAGAACATCTGTGGAGTGCAGCCCATAATATCTTTTTTTTAAACAACTTTTATTTATTGTTTTCCATTCTGTTTGGTATGAGTTTTTATTATTTTATTACGAAATATACATCAAAGGTTTTTGTGCGAAGGAATATGATTTTACTGTGTATTGGTTTGTTACACATGGTTTTTCTTTGGTATGCAGATATATTGCATAACTATGCTTTTGCCGGTTTCGTGCTAATTTTATTCAAAAATATAAGATTGCATAATTTAAAGAAATGGATAATAGCGTTGTTGGTAATAGATTTATTCATTCTTCCTTGTATCGTTGAT
>CAZBGG010000241.1:0-2180 GCA_964491305.1 uncultured Methanosarcinales archaeon | reverse complement strand
CCTTTATATCCTTCCGTTTTGACCTAAAACCAAAAATCCTTTCACCATCTTTTTCTTTTATGTAAAGATCCCTGAAATCACTTGCAGTAGTAAATGATGACGGATCATAAATCAAATCATTGACATCAGCAGAAGAACCAATCATATCTTCCAGATCTTCCAACTCGGACTCAAAACCATTCTGCTCTACTCCAGGAAGCGTGTTTCCTTCAACATCCAACCCTTCTTTCGCATAAATAATGGAATCGGTCTTATTATTAACCCAGATTTCAGAACCAACACACCTTCCATACGTTCCCAATTGTTCACCTCCACCATAACTTTCACAGAAAGAAGCCTCAGAATCAATCAGAGTGATAAAACCTCCTTGTCCAAACAAAAATGCCTGAACAGGGTTATCATTTTCATCAGGATTAATTGAAAAGCCCATAGCAGTCTTGTCATTATATTCAATCACACAAACATTATTCATAGAATCAGAAAGCCAACCACTCAAACGATCATGATAATTCAAAGCCAATTCTTCATCTCCGCAAAACAAAGTATAGTCATTATTACCAGCAAGCTCTTTCAATTGCAGAGCGACCATTTTCGTCCTTGAAGTCCACCTTGAGTCAACAATTTCCCCGGCCTCATCATAGACAGCCTCACAAAGACGGTCTTCCACAACAAAGTTTTCATCCCTTGTGCATAAAAAGCCACCATAATCCTTAAAAGATTCTTCGGGCGTGCAATCAAGATTTCCAGAACCATCATTAGTACAAAGACATTGATGCTCTTCCGGGCAAAAACCCGGCTGACTATAATCCATATACCAATTGAACTGAGGTCTACCTTCAACCCAGTCCCCTTCTGAACACATAAAGTGACGACTTTCTTCAATCAAGTCAATGTCAAATCTATTGGAAAAACGAACCCATTCATCATCCACAACCGAATACATCCCGGAATTACTTCCCAAAGCCTCACAATGTGTGCCATTCCAGCAAGTATTAAAATAACAGCACTCCTCCTGCTGTACATCTTCCAAATTATCCGGCATATTTCCATCATCAAAAGGAAGCCCCCTTACATCAAGGGTCTCTGCAATCTCATCAATTGTCGGTTTATCATCACCAAAAACCATTTTTCTGTTATCATTTTTCCAACCCATAAAATTAGCCTGAGAAGTATCATACCAGGAATTATTCTTATAACCACAAACATGCGGGTGGGATTCGCTCCCGGCAAGCCCACACTTTTCAACCACTTCAAAATTTTCGTACTCGCCCACAACGGAAGAACCTTCACAAAAATGGAGCCTACCATTTACATTAAAAACATCCCTTTCTCCTTCCCTATGACCTGAATAAATAGCAGAATTATTTCCAACCCCTCTGCCTTCAAAACAAGCAGGATTACTATTTAGACTTTCCCCACACCTCTCAAAAAAATTCATCTCAAATTCCGGACTGGAAAAAACAAATTCAGCATCAAGCAAACTATTCACAATATTATGAGAATGACAACTAAGCTCATCATCATCGTAAGTCCTTCCATCAAAACAACACTGCTCTCCTGTCCAATTATACCCTAAATAAATATCGCATATAAGTTGATTTTTGTCCGCTGCTTCTTCAATAGTAAGCCACTGAAAAGTCTCCCCATGATCACTATCAGGATCAAACTCATGATGGCAAAATATAGGGTTTTCCCCCTCCCTATCAGACCATTTACCAATATCAGTCCTGGGACCATCAGTTCTGGAACCTGCAACATAAAAAGGAACCTCGGGACTACCTACAAAAGAATCTTCATCAATAATATAAGAATAATGTTTATCAAGTTCAAGGGTCCAATCATAATTACTATAACCTGTCCTGCCACATCTCCAGTGCTCATTGTCATCACCAAAAAAATTAACATTAGAACCACTACTATCCGGTTCATACAAACAAAGTTCTCTTGGATCTGCTTGCCCCAGATCCATCGGACCCCTTGAATCATCATACTCCATAGGCCTGTTATATATCCATATCCAGTCATCCCCACAACATCTCCATGCACCTTCATCTGAAGAATATAAATCAGCATTCACTTCCAAATGATTATCGTCGTCCAGCCAAGCACCACCTATCAACTCACACTGTTTCTTATTGTCATCAAAGCTGACATCTTTAGTTATATCATCATGTAAAGTA
>CAZBGG010000240.1:0-2192 GCA_964491305.1 uncultured Methanosarcinales archaeon | reverse complement strand
GGCAAAAGGCTACAACAAAACAATGTAGAATATTGTAATTGGTGTGGTTCTTTTGTCAACAAAAAGGAGGCAAAAATAATGGCAAAAGAACAGGTTAGAGGTTATATGTATAAAGTAAATGAAAGGGGGAAAGAATCATGGAGATTTACTATTGTAATAGGAGAAGGTGATAACGCTACAAAGAAACATCATAGGTTTAATGGCAAGAAGAAGGAAGCTTATGCTAAACTGGAAGAGTTGAAGAACTCTTATGCTGAACAACAGCTTGCCCCGGCAACACCTGAAACAACGCTGCCCAGTACAGATGTTACCACTTCTTCAAATGCGACTACAGATATGACGGTGGATAACTTCTTGTATTACTGGCTGGAAATGCGGAAGGTAAGCAATAGAATAACAAATGCAGTTGCTTACCGCCACAAACAAATAATCGATAACTATTTGGCGAAATATTTTGCAGACGTAAAATTAAGAGAGTTGCGAACAACACACATATTAGACTACTTAGCACATGAAAAACAACAGGGCAGGTTATCTTCATCGACATTGGGGCAACATTATGCAGTTTTACACAATGCACTTAATGACGCTGTATATACTTTGGATTTAATTTCATCGAATCCAGCTACTCCAGTTAAGCGACCTAAGCCTGAACATCGGGAGATGAACACACTAAATAGTGTGCAGCTCAAGGAAATGCTGGAAAGAATCAAGCATACCAAGTATTTCTTACCGGCATATTTAGCCGCTTCAACAGGAGCACGGATAAACGAGGTTTTAGCTGTGAAGTGGACAGATATCAATGTAGAAAATCAATGTTTAGAAATTCAAAGAACTTTACATTGGTATTGTGGCGAGGATCGAAAAATGTATTGGTATACCAAGGATTTAAGCCAGGTTGTTGTAAACGAAATCCACGACGATCTGTTGGCTGCATTATCTGAACAGTGGGAGAAGCAAAAGCGAGATAAAAAAGCGATGGGAGATCAGTATAACGATTATGGGTTTATATGTACTTCTGAAGATGGCGCTCCTTTGAATAGTCAAAAAATAAGCAATAAGTTTAATAATGCTATGAAAAGGAATGGAGTTAGTGTTAAATTCAAAGAACTCCCAAAGCTTTCTAAGAAGAAATTAAACGTGGTGCTCAAGATGACAAAATACCAATCCACATATTTACCTGCTTATATCGCTAGCACAACAGGATGCAGGTTAAGTGAAATATTGGGGTTGAAGTGGATGGATATTAACTTTGACAAGAAAACGTTATCGGTAAATAGGACGCTACATTGGACAAGGGAGCCTGGTGAAAAGAATTGGTTTTTTGATAAACCTAAAACTAAATCTTCTTACCGAACTTTGCAGCTATGTAATAAAGATATTGAAGTATTGAAGATATTTTATGCAAAGCAACAGATGGAGAAGGAGTTTTTGGGTAGTGAGTATCAAGATAACAATCTAGTATGTGCTAATCCTGATGGAACACCTTACAGAAGCTCATCCGTATCAAGCTGTTTTAAGTCGCTAATGAATAAACACGGATATAGCATAAGATTCCATGATCTGAGGCATAGCCATGCAACGATCTTGCTGCTGGAGAGAGATGTTCATATTAAGAAAGTATCTGAAAGATTGGGGCATTCCAGCACATCATTCACTATGGATATTTATGTTAATGCACACTCGTACAATCAGGACGATATATCGGAGGCGATGGAAGACATACTAGGTGACAACGATATAATTGAAATAGAATCTGGTGAATTAATTGAGATAGAATCTGAAAATTTAACCATAGCCCCACCAGATGAAGACGAATGTGATGAACAGTGGGGGTAAGTGTGGCAAAATTTCAAATAAATGTGGTTATATAAAATGTTCGGTTATACTAATCACTGAAGAACAAAGTTAAAGATGGTAGAAGATATTTTCTTACAAGTTGAATATTTTTTTTTCGAGTAGCTGAGAATTTTTTTTACCAGATAACTAAAATTTTTTTACCAGATAGCCCTCAAAAGGGGCAAAATCTACTAGAAACTGGAAGTAAAATTGCAAGAGAAACCCACCGCCAGATTCTACCAAATCACCACGGTGGGCTTCCACGAGGGCTTCCGAAGGTGGAAGTTCCTTCCAAAGCTGGCAGGGGAGACAGGACTCGAACCCGCAACCTTCGGCTTTGGAGGCCGCTGCTC
>CAZBGG010000239.1:0-2207 GCA_964491305.1 uncultured Methanosarcinales archaeon | reverse complement strand
CTTACTTTAATCCCGCTAAAATTCAAGTGCTCTCTATTTAGCACAACCCTCTTGTTGCCGTGGTTACAATAAGCATTGGGCACTCTTTTAGCCTTATCTGTGATGTCCACTCTGGTCTCCTTACTGATGACCATTAATTTTAATCCCGCAATATCAAAAGTATCTGGTGCGCTACCAAAATTATCTTCGGTCAATTTGTGCAGCAGATAGAGCAGCCTCTCTTCTTTCTTGCTTTTCGGACCTGGGTTGTCTTCAACTACAGTTTCTTCAATATCCTCTGCCTTCTCATTAATATGAAGCAAGTCAAGATACTTAAAGGCCTCTTCGTACAATCGATTGCTGGCCACTAAAACTTCTAGCCCTACGTACTCGCATCTACCAATCAGGTCGGAAAACTGCTCCTGCTCATCCCGGCCAACCCAGCTCAATCTATCTTTATTCTCGGCAACATATCTTACCAGCGAACCCTTCTTCTTAATATCTTCTGGATTAATTCCAACTTCTCTTAGCTGCCTCCCTATTTCATCTATCACTTTTCTTTCTCCCAGAGTCATCCCTTCGTACCCTTCTTCCCCTTCTTGAGTTTCTTGAGTTTCTTCAGTGACCTCCTGCTCTTCCTGTTCTTCTTCTGACTCTTCTTCAGCCAACTCAATCCCTTCTAAAGTCAAATACTTTACATAATCTTCAGGTTCCAGCACCCTAACTATCTCTCTTTCAAGTTCTCTGATTTCCTCATTCGGGGCGTGCTCAACAAAATTCAGATAGACTTTCTTAGCATCTATTTCTAACTGTTCTCGCAAATCCTGGTACTGCTCATTTTCTACAATATCCCGCCTATCGGGAGCTTTCAAAGTAACCGCCCCTTCTTTTAAATTTAACCGGCCAGAAATATTTCCGTACATCTTCTTGACCTGTCTTTTTTCATAATACATATCCAGGTCGTGAATAATCTCATACGGGGCAAGAATACCACTATAAAATCTATTGTCAACCCTTACGGCGTACTGCCCTCTCTTTAAAGAGTCTGGTGAGTAAAAATCCATCTTATCTATTTCATGTCCGTTCATGTAAACATCAACATCTATCATACTCCCTGTCTTCTTAACAGTCTCTTCAAGCGTGTACGATTTTTCATCAACTTTTGGTCCTTTAATAGTCACTTCAAACCCTTCAATTTCTTCCAGCCCTCTCTCAACCTGCAAGTCCAGATTTCCCGTCTCCAGAATTTCTAGCACGTCAACTTCCAGCTCCCAGTCTCTGCTCCTTACGGTGAAATAATCTGCTAAATAAAAGATGGAAAAGAACCCTTCTCCAAAAGCTTCATCAATATCCGACCATCCTGTCTTGTGCTTTTCAAATACGGCCTGCGGGTCTTTGCACCCAATTCCGTTATCTTTAATCTCGATTACCGTGCCCTCCTCCCCCGGGTAAAATCTGACATCAATCCTGTCGGCTTTTGCCCGCTGGGCATTCTGAATAATTTCAATCAGCGGAGTGGCGGCATCTTTGTAAACAACGCCCTCTCTAATTCTTCTCAGACTTCCTAACATATCGGCTTTAATTTCAATTTTCATTTTTCACACTCCCTTTCTATCAGTGGCGTTCCTTCTCCCTTTTTTCTTATTTGATTTTTAGGAGAAAAATCTGAGCATTTTTTTGTCTTGCTCAGGACTTGGGTATGTTTAGTTGTTTTGTCTAGTCAGTTTTGATGGAGTAGACGACCTCGTTCTCGGTGAGTGTAGAAACAAATTTGTATTCGGTTTTTGTTTCCTTGGTGCCCCCGAGAAGTTTACAGTAAGTGTGCTCCCAAATTTTATGCTTATTTGAGAACCACTCTTGTTCTGAAATGTGGGCTATTAAATAATTTCTGTTGCCGTTTGAGCGGTAGGCCTTAAGGCCCAATTTTTCAAGAATTATTTTAGTGAACTTTGGGGAGCTGACTCTTAAGGCAACCCACTTTTTGTCTGTCGGCACATCCTTTGTAATTGCGGTTTTCATTTTTTAACCCTCCTAAATTTTTGGCAATTTTTTGAAGACGAATTTTGGTTGAAGAATAAGTGTTAATTTAATTATATCGGTAAGTGATGCGTTTGTCAAATATAGACATTCTTGTGAACCATTGATATGTAGGCATTTATAGCTTCCAGTAAAAAACCTTAAAAATTTTTATTTTTTATTTTGTCCGGTGTTTCCCCCCTAAAAATCCG
>CAZBGG010000238.1:0-2220 GCA_964491305.1 uncultured Methanosarcinales archaeon | reverse complement strand
GGAGGTGTAAAAGGTGTCTTTTTGGCATAATAATTTTTATTTTGAAGAAACGGAGGAAGGTTTATGCTTATCAGATTATAATGGAGAATCTAAAGAGGTAGAAATTCCTTCGCATGTTGATGGTAAGCCAGTTACTGAGATAGGAAGGGATGCCTTCAAAGAAAAAGGTCTAACTGAAGTCGCCATCCCAGACAGTGTAGAAAAAATAGGAGTGGATGCTTTCCAAGACAATAAACTAACCGAAATCACTCTTCCTGATAACTTAACTGAAATAAGGCGAGGTGCTTTTGCAGAAAACTACTTAATTGGAGTAACTATTCCTGACGGCATAACCAAAATAGAGGATGGTGTTTTCTTTAACAATTCTCTAATATACGTTACCATTCCCGATAGCGTAGAAGAAATAGAAGATTGGGCTTTTTATGACAACAGCTTATCTGAAGTTACTATCCCTGATAGCGTAAACCGAATAGGATGGAGTGCTTTCATGGGTAACAGTTTAACTGAAGTCACCATTCCAAGTGGCTTAACTGAAATAGAAGAGGATGCTTTCGCATTCAATCACCTAACCCAAATTAGCATCCCTGGCAATGTAACCAAAATAGAAGAAGGTGCTTTCCGAGAAAATTCCCTCACCAAAGTAACCATCCCCAACAGTGTAAGGAAAATAAGAGAAAAA
This sequence comes from uncultured Methanosarcinales archaeon, assembly GCA_964491305.1. Lineage (GTDB taxonomy): Archaea > Nanobdellota > Nanobdellia > Woesearchaeales > DSVV01 > CAZBGG01. The sequence goes on along the minus strand of CAZBGG010000238.1, from coordinate 1,541 downwards.
GCTTTCGAATTCAACGATCTAACCAAAATCACCATACCAGACAGTGTAGAAAAAATAGGAGAAAATGCTTTCGCATACAACGATTTAATTGAAGTTACCATACCTGATAGAGTAGGAAGAATAGAAAAAAATGCTTTCAAATCCAACAATCTAACCGAAGTTACCATACCTGGCAGAGTAGAAGAAATAGAAGAAAATGCTTTCGCAGACAACGGGCTTGCCGAAGTTGCCATGCCCAATGGGGTGGCTAAAATAGGAGAAAATGCTTTTGGAGAATATACTGAACAAATCAAACAAGGTTATGAACAAAGTAATCGAAACGCAACTATATATGTTTGGAATGAAGAAGGACAAAGATGGGAAAATAAAAAAATAAAACAGATGTTGGATAAACAAGGTGATAACAATATTGAAAATTTACTTAATCCAGAAGGGAATTCATCAAAGCGATCATTTACTCTGTGAGGAGGTGAAAATGTGACTTTTAAATATAATGGTTTTGAGTTTGAAAGAAATGAAGATGGTTTATGTTTGCGCAAGTATCGTGGAAAATCGAAAAAAGTAAAAATACCTTCACATATAGATAATGAGCCAGTTGTTAGTATTGGTGATAGAGCTTTTGAGGGGGGAAAGCTAAAATCTGTAACTATTCCCAACAGCATCAAAGAGATAGGAAGGGGAGCTTTCAGAGGAAATATGTTAACCAAAATTGAAATTCCTAATAATGTAGAAAGAATAGGAAATTGGGCTTTTGCTAATAACAATTTAACCAGGTTGATAATGTTTGATGGTGTAAAAGAAATAGGGACTGGAACCTTTAGCAATAATTATTTAACTGAAATAATAATACCAAACAGTGTGAAAACAATAGAAGCAAGTGCTTTTAAAAAGAATTATATATCTAAAGCTGTTCTCCCTAGTAGCATAGAAATAATAGAGGGTATGGCTTTCCAGGATAACAACTTAACAGAAATATCAATTCCTGATGGTATTAAAAAGATAGAGATGTCGGTTTTTCAGGATAATAATTTAAACAAAGTAATAATTCCTGATGGTGTTATAAAAATAGAACCAGAAGCTTTTCGTAATAACAATTTAACCGAAGTAACTATACCTGATAATGTAAAGGAGTTAGGAGGCTATGCCTTTGCTAATAATGGTTTAACTAAAGTAACACTTCCTGAAAATATGGAGATTGATGAGGGATTGGATAATATAGGTGATGTGATAGATATATATTCTCTGGGAGATTACACACATCAAATTAGAAAAGATTATGAACAAAACAAGCGACAAGCATCCATTTATGTTTGGAATGAAGAAAAGAAGGAATGGCAAAACCAATTAAAACAATTGTTAGCTGATCGTGGCGAAAAGAATCTTGACAAATTGCGATGTGATAAAAATACTTCAATGACTTTGTAAGGAGGTGAAGCTGTTGTCTTTTACTTATGGTGATTTTGAGTTTGAGGAAACAAATAATGGGTTATGTTTATATAATTATCATGGAAAATCTTCTAAGGTTGAAATACCTTCACAAG
>CAZBGG010000237.1:0-2224 GCA_964491305.1 uncultured Methanosarcinales archaeon | reverse complement strand
GCCAATCATAAGCTAAATGTCCCGTTTAATCTGGTCTGGTTGGTCTTTTACTGCACTCTTTTATTTATAAAATTTTCCATATTCTGTCCACTAGTGGTCTCCATCAGATATTATTGTCAAATTGATGGCTGAAAATAGTTATTAAAATGGTCAAATGCTTATAATTTTACAAGGGATTAAAAGCGTTACGACTATTTTCTGCAGGAAAATGATTCCATTCATGATATATAATATCTTGGACATAAAAATTAAATTTAAAAACTGTTTGTATCTCCTGCTGGCAATGTCAACTATTGATGTTTTGATTAAGGAAGAATCAGCGTGCAAACATTTGGGTATAACTAAGAAAGCATTAAACAGGAAGATTGGAGCAGGCTATTTGAGGGCTATAAAAAGAAGAGGGAAGAATTTTTTTGTAAAAGGGGAAATCGATTCTTATCTGAAAAAAAATGAACTAATCAGGAACCATGGCGAATTTATTAAGTTTCTATATGCTTGCGAAAAAATGGCTGTTAAAGATTTAGAATCGGAAGTTGGTAAACCAACTGATGATGATTGGGATTTATACTGGAGTACAGTAGGACTCTATTCTAAAAATAGAAATCAAGCTCTTAAGTCTTTTTATTTTAATGGATTCTGCCCTAATATGCTTCTGATGGTGGGGGAGGCAAAAGCTAGGCTAAATTTAAAAGATCCAAAAGTAATCTACAGGCTTGTTTTCGACGAGGAAATAAGAGACTACGTGGCAGAATCAGAGAATAAGAAAAAAACGATGGTCACTATTGGTTCCCTTGATTATATGTTAGGAGAGTACGCAGATAGGGTACTTTATCGAAGTGATGAAGTTTCTGAAATGATTGGTTTATCAGTGAACAACATTGTTAAGCTTGCTCGGCAAAGGGAAATTGGCCTAAAGCTGGGCAGTTACAAGAACTCTTCTTATGTTTTTTCTTTGGATGATATTAGGTCTATAAAGGATTGTAGAAGAAAATATTAAAAGTATTGTTTTTTTCTCCGCGTCTATGAGGGAGGATTCAGTTGATTTTAAAGATAAGTTTGTGGAGAGGTACTCTGCTCTTACAGATTTTGAAAAATTCAAGGAATATTCACTAAAATTTTCGAGGGCTTCTATTAGGGTAAATACGCTTAAAATATCGGTTTTGGAGTTAAAGAAACGACTTGAGAATTCCTGGAATTTAGAACCTGTTTCCTGGTGTAATGAAGGCTTATTCCTCAAAAGTTATGAGGGCAGGAGGGATGTAGGCAATATAACTGAACATTGTCTTGGTTATTTCTTCGTCCAAGAAGCTTCAGCAATGTTGCCTGTGGTGGCTCTTGACCCAATGCCTGGTGAATTTGTTCTGGATATGTGCGCTTCGCCGGGACCGAAAACTACACAAATTGCACAGTATATGGAGAACAAGGGTTTAATCGTTGCCAATGATTACAAAAGAGACAGGACAAAACCTCTGGCTCTAAATATACAAAGATGTGGAGTCAAAAATACGGTCATGACCTTGGGTGATGCGCGTCGTTTTAAAGATTTTCAGTTTGATAGGATACTAATCGATGCTCCTTGTTCGGGGACTGGTACCATCAGGAAGAGCCTGAAAACACTGAGGCTCTGGAATCCTAATATGGTAAAGAGGCTTTCAATAACACAGAAGGAACTTATACAGTCTGCTTTTAATAATCTTAAACCAGGCGGGGTAATGGTTTATTCTACATGTTCGGTGGAGCCCGAAGAAAATGAAGGTGTAGTAAGCTATTTGCTTGATAAATTTAAAGATTCCTCTACTGAGAAAATAGATGTTGATGTCAAGAGCTCACACCCTGTTATGGAGTTAAACAATGAAATTCTTAATAAAGGAGTTATTAATTGCTTGAGGATGTGGCCTCAGGATAACGATACGGATGGTTTTTTTGTTGCAAGAATCAGAAAATCCTTTTAAAAAACACTGTAAAATTAAATGTCTTGTTATAATGCAGTTATATTTTAGATAATTGGTTACTGTTGCAGGGTTTCGAGCATAGAGGCAATATTCCATATTTGCGTTCTTGTATAGGAGTGCAAATTATTGTCATTTGAAATCTGGTCAAGCTCATCCATGGCTCTGTTTATTCTGATGGAAAGCTCATTATCACTTTTTAGTGTGTCTATAATCACTGAAATTTTGTTTTTTATGTTTTTTTGAACCGTAGAATCATCCTTCAACTCTTGGAG
>CAZBGG010000236.1:0-2248 GCA_964491305.1 uncultured Methanosarcinales archaeon | reverse complement strand
CAAAAGAAACAGGGCAAGAAATTCCTGAAGAAAAAACGTAAAATGTAAGGAAACCCTCTATAAATTAAGGCAGTTTTTTGTTTCTTGAAATAAATATCTTAGGTATAATGTGCCTCCGTAGTTTAACGGTAAAACGCTGGCCTCCAAATCCAGAGCTCAGGGTTCGATTCCTTGCGGGGGTGCCATTAAAATAAATTCCACCCGAGGCGGGTCAAAGGCTATTGGTCAAAGATGTTTCGGTGGTCTTTGACACAAGGGTAAAGAGAAGTTGTAGGGCTTTAGGCTAATTGCCGAGTCTAATGCAACAAAAGGGTAGCTCAAGTAGGGGGTATAAACCGACGTCACCGAAAGAGCGTGTAGGGTGGATTTTATGTTTATAAAAACCCCATTGTTGGCATATCAAGAAAAGGGGTTAGTGTAAAAAAAGATGAGTTAAGGTGTTTATATTATAGCTATTTTAGAGATCAAAATGGAAAGGAGAATTAAGGATGCATTATGCATTAATAAATCTTAAATTGTGTCTGGACGAAATCGGTGGGCTTCAAGTAAATAGCCCTGGAGATCGAATTGGAATGCAAAAGAAAGCCTATTTGTTGCAAAAAGCAGGTGGGGTAAATTTAGGGTATCGTTTCGAGTGGTATATAAGAGGGCCTTATTCTTCAGGGTTAACAGAAGATATGTCAGACTTGTGGCTAAGAGAAAAATGGGTTGCAGATGATGCTCTCAAGTGTGAGTTGAAAGATGAGGTTATAGAAAAGATATCTCACATTAAGCCCTTGCTTGAAATGGAGCCACCAAAAGGGTTGGAAGGGTATGAGTGGTTAGAATTATTGGCTTCTGTTCATGCTTTGAAACATTGGGTATATATCCCTGATGTTTGTAAGGACAATGAAAGAGAATTTATAGAAACTATAAAAGAACAATTTCCTAAATTCACATATGGGCAGATACATTTAGCTATAAATACACTTAAAAAATGGGGGTTATTTCCTGCTAATGTTTCATAAAGAAAAGAGTAATGTGTTTATCTCAACAAGATTTTGAAGGGGAGGGAGTTTGATGGGCAAAACTATAGTGCTCTTTAATCCAGCTTTAACCCTAAAAAAGAAAAATTATAGTAAGTTTTTCAATATACAGGAAAGCCAGAAACAGTTAGAGGATGTCAACCACCCCGCACTAAAGTGTGAGGCTTGCGGTGAAATCGAGACGCAAGCCTAGTTGTCTAGCCTAAGCTCCTTGGGAGCTACATTACCTGCGAATAATATAGGTACCTTGGGATGCTCCTCCAGTCCCATGCACTACGGCTGATGGTTAAACAGTTCTGCAGGGTAGGAACAGTGCTGTCAGTAAAAACCGCGGGATAATATTGGCGAGGAGGTTCTAACGGGTTTCGGGAGGTTCCCGCCTACGTACTAGGGTCAAAACCTCCCGTTTTTGACAAGACAAGTTAGCATTTCCTCCTCGGATTAAAATCCGAGGTTTCCATGCTGCAAATTCTATGATTGTTAGAGAATTAAGGGAATTATTGGAAAGTTGGGAGGTAGAAAAAAGTGAAAATGGATGAAAATAGTGACTTGGGACTGGAAAAAGAGTTTGTATTGTCAATTGGAGGTCAATCACCCCCTATTGAAACCCAATTAGAACAACAAGGGCTTAGGTGTTCTAATGTGGATAAATATGAGAAATTAATTGATAGTTTGTTTATGTTATGGACTTTTGAAATATTAACAGAGAAAGAAAAACAGAAATGCGTAAGAAGAATAGCCAACTCGCTTAAAAAAGATGTTTATGTTGTTGATAGTCAGGGGGGTACAAATGAGTAGAGAGCTTGATGCTAAAATATTAGAGGGGCTAGGTTGCAAGATTGAGTGGAAGGAATGTGTAATGTATCCCGATTCGTCTCATATTGAACCGATTGATCTTTTTGTTGATCCTATTGAGGAAGTTGATTTTGATGAAGTTAGCGATAAATGGAGAAAGGGAAAGCATCCTTGTTACGAGTGCGATGGTATATGGAAGGTAGTACCTTTTTATCATAAAGATGGCGATGCTTTTCTTGAGCTTGAGAAAGAAATGCGAAAGCGGGGTTGGTATATTTGTATAACAGTTTCTTGTATTGGAGACAGAAATTATATTGTGTATTTTTCCGATGAAGATTTTAAAGATTTTCATATGTGCGAAGCGAAGACTTTGCCTGAAGCTGTAGCTCTTGCTGCTTATAAAATTTTAACGGGTAAGGATTGGTCTA
>CAZBGG010000235.1:0-2263 GCA_964491305.1 uncultured Methanosarcinales archaeon | reverse complement strand
GGAAGCTATAGGGAGTATTCGTTTAACGGGTTAATAGATAAGACTCCGGACGGAGAACTCCTTGGTCACATGCACCATGGTATTCAAATCATACAGGAGCATTCAGATGATTTGAGTGTTGATGAAGAAGATATGAACATGATCTATCATATTATTTTGTCACATCATGGTGTTAAAGAATGGGGTTCTCCAATAGAACCTCAGTTTTCCGAGGCTATGGTAGTTCACTACGGTGATCTTGCCGATAGCAAAATGGTGATGTTTAAGGAAATAGAGGCAGATGGGGAGTGCCATACTCACACCTTTTCCAAGAAACTTGGCAGAAAGGTGTATAAGAAGGGAGAATTGCCATGGTAGAAAAAACAGAGTATCAGAAAATAGTAGAGCTTATGGAGAATCTTGCAAGGGAAAGATTACTTAAATTTCAAGGAATTGTAGAGAATATAGTTGATATGGCAGAGACAGGAGAAATAAGTTATGTAGAAGCATTAGAACTGCTCCCTGCGGTAGAAGCAGATAGAGATGATATGAAAGAGGAATTAATAAACAACCCTAAAACATTAGAGCTCTTTGAATTATTTAATATTGAAACGATACCGGAGGAGGGTTGAATGACATGGACATACTATTAGTTGGAGGTGCAGGTGTTGGGAAAGACACCGTAGGAGACATACTAAAAAGACATGGATATATATCAATAGCTATTGCTGACATCTTGAAAACGATGGTTTACAGGGTGTGGAGTGCTAATGATGCTGAAGCTAAAATAACAGCCATATATTGCGGTGTTTTGGGTTGTAGCCCAGGTGAGGATTATCCTCGCCTCAAAAGGATCGCTCAGGGAATAAAAGGAGTAGATGCTTTTGAGAAAACTCAAATCCGTCCTTATTTACAAGAGTTGGGAGACATATTCCGGAATAAAGAACCGGATGTATTCAGCCGTATCCTGCTTGAAAAAGTAGAGGAAGTAAGAGGGATGGAAAAAACTCCGCCTGTTGTTATCACGGATGGGAGGTTAGAGCGTGAGGTGAACTATTTTAAAGAAAGGGGCTTCTTTACTGTTAAGATCGTATGTGATTATGATCTGAGAGTTGAGAGGCTGATAAAAAGAGACGGCAGTTTTGATCCTGCCGTTTTCTTGCATATTACCGAAAAAGATATAGAAGGTATAAACTGTGATCACATTCTAGCTAATAATGGTACTATTGCCGACTTAGAAAAAGAAATAGCAAGTTGGCAATTGCCTGTCTTATCATAAATTGAAAAGGAGGTGAAAGCCTCTCCTGAGATGAACTGGAGGGGCTTTGCCTCTCCAGTTTGTTTATGGATGGGCGTAATTATGAAGCTACTTGTGAACCCCAAAGACCGGATTAGATTTTTAGGTGCAATAGGGAGGACTTTGCACTATAACAAATGCATGAGGGTGATTAACTCCCTGGTGCAACAGGTATGGGAAGTAAATAATGCTGTACCTGTAGACATTTTAACCATGGCACAACTCTACGAAGAAACAGGACACCCTGAGTATGCAAAAACCACGGTAGAGCTATGCCGTACATATTTAAATGAAAGTGAATTAGCATAACTTTTAGAAGCGGGGTTTTTTTTAACCCCGCTTTTTAAAAAAAGAAATAAATAAGTAGGAGGTGGTAAATATTGAGTAATTATGTGGTTTTTAGTGCTTCTCTGCATGACATTCCAGACATAATTGGGTTATCAGATGTGTATTTATCTAAGAATTATTTGAAAAGTGGGCAAATGTTAAGCATGATTAATGGTCTTAACTGTACAGTGAAATGTGCAAAAGATGTTGCTAATAAGGAGGTTGTGGGGTTTGCTACAGCACATTTTTTGAATGCAAGGAACAGCAAAGTTCGAAACGGGGTATTGAAGACGGTGGTAGTTTCTCCGGAGCATCGTAATAAAGGGGTGGCATATAACCTATCTGTGGAGTGTATTGATTTTTTGCGGGAAAACAATGCAAGTCATATATATTCTACTGCCCATAAGGGAATGAACGGTGTTTATTTATTGGAGGCGCTAGGTTTTAGTTATATGAACGAGCTTCAGGATTATTGGAAAGATTATAGTATAACCCATAACTGCGACTGCAGTTTTTGTGGCTTACCTCCATGCAGGTGTTCGGCATTACTGTATGGATGCAGTATTGTTAAGGAAGGAGGGATAACTGCTTGATACGATTTGCAGGTTACGATTTGCAGCCTTTTTTAGATTATCTTGATTCGTTACGTTTAACTTACAC
>CAZBGG010000234.1:0-2264 GCA_964491305.1 uncultured Methanosarcinales archaeon | reverse complement strand
GCACTGGAGCAGCCAGAGCAGTAAAAAAGCCCATGAGTCCGATGGCCAGACCACTGAAGATAATGCTTACACCCATAACTATTTTCACAATAGATTCCTCCCGGGTCTTCCTTTTTAAAAAAGATATCATATAATAATAAATTTGTCCATTAATATTGTGTTTTATATAATATTAAAAAGTTGAAAATTTCAATTAAATTAAATATTGAATAAGATAATAGAAATATTGCCTTTTTATGAGCTGGTAAGAGGGGAAAAAGCATCACCCATGGATTTGCAGGGGAACCAGTGTAATATCAAAAAAATAAAGGTATGTGAGGTTTCTTGTCGAATACGTGTAAGTAGCTATAAACATCAACTGGGAATACAGGCAAATCCCGAATTGACTAAGTATTCATAGAGATAATTAAACTGGTTCTTTTCCTCTAAGGAGATGCAATAATGGCAAAATGGAATTTGGGAAGGCTTATATATTTGATAATAATTATATTGTTAATATTATTTTATTCTCCTTCTGTTTTGTTAGGAGATGATTTCGATGATTTTCAATCCATTAACCATAATCTTTTCGACAGGCATGGTAATATCATGTTTTTGATAGATAGCATTACCGGTGATATACGAGCTGCTAATCCAGCAGCAATAGAATTCTATGGATATAGCCAGGAAGAACTACTAGCAATGACTATCCAGGATATCAATACTTTTAACGAAGAAAAAGTTCGAGAAGAAATGGGCCTGGCAGAAAAAGAGCAAAGGAATCACTTTGAATTTGTTCACCAACTGGCCAATGGACAGCATAAGAATGTGGAAGTATTTTCATATCCTGTTGAAGTTGCGGGAAAAAATCTTTTATTTTCTATTATTATTGATGTTACAGAGAGAGTTCAAGCAGAGAAACAATTAAGAAATAGAACCTATGCTTTTGGGGGTATAATCACCTTAGTTTTATTTGGTCAATTTATAGGGATTAATATACTTAAAAAAACAAAGGAAAAATTAATATCAAATAAAGCTGAATTAGAGCATAAGTCGTTTTATGATAGTTTGACTAATATATATAATCGCAGATTCTTTGAAGAAGAAATACAGAGGCTGGATACAAAAAGCCAGCTTCCGTTCAGCATTATAATGGCCGATTTTAACGGTTTAAAAATTATCAACGATAGTTATGGCCATAATAAAGGTGATGAGTTATTAAAAAAAACAGCTAGAATTTTAAAAGAAGTATTAAGAGAGGAAGATATAGTGGCCCGTCAGGGTGGGGATGAATTTGTTGTCTTATTACCTGACACTACTCAAGAACAGTTAAATGAAATAGTTAATAGAATTAAAGATAAATTAGCTGCGGTAAATCAAAAAGAAGATATACCTGTTTCTATTTCTATGGGTACAGCTACTAAAGAAGATCCAGATGAGGATATAAATGAGGTTCTAAAAAAAGCAGATGATAATATGTACCAGAATAAATTATCACAGAGCAACAGCAGCAAAAGCAATATCGTTCGAGGTCTATTAAATATTTTAGGTGCAAAGAGTGCTGAAACGAAAGAGCATGTAACCAGAATGGTAAACTTAACTTTAGAATTCGGTAAAAAATTAGGGCTTTCTAATTCTGTGCTCAACAAGTTATCATTATTAGCAACTATGCATGATATAGGCAAGACTTCCATCTCAGAAGAGATACTGACCAAGCCAGGAGAGTTAAATGATAAAGAGTGGGAAGTAATAAAAAAACATTCCGAAAAGGGCTATCAAATTGCTTCTACAACTACAGAATTTGCTCCAATTGCAAAAGAGATACTTGCTCATCATGAACGCTGGGATGGCATGGGATATCCCCGGGGTTTAAAGGGGGAAGAAATACCCTGTTTGGCTCGTATAATATCAATTATAGATGCTTATGATGTAATGATAAATGATAGACCATATAGTAAAGCTATTTCTAAAGAAGAAGCTTTAGCAGAAATAAAAGATTGTGCTGGAAGTCATTTTGACCCAGAATTAGCTGTAAAATTTGTTGAAATGATGGAAGGAAAATCAAGGCTCACCTAACAGACTTAAATTATTATAGTGGCAGCTGTATTAGCGAGAAACATTTTTTTAGATATAGCATTTAATGATCAATGTACAGGTACAAATCGCGGAAAACCATAGGTTTAAGAAATTAAGGAAATTCCCCTGCAAGAATTTTTGGCATGATATTTTAAAAGTAGTCTTCTCTGGTTGAAAATTGAAGGCTTCACACCTCTTTTACTATTTAT
>CAZBGG010000233.1:0-2265 GCA_964491305.1 uncultured Methanosarcinales archaeon | reverse complement strand
GGCTTGCGTCTCGGTTTCACCGCAAGCCTCGCACTTTAGTGCGGGGTAGTTGACATACTTCCTCCTTAATTAACCGTGCTTAATGCACGATTTATTTCCTTTTGGACTGTTTGCACATCAGATAGGTGTTCTTTAAAGTTGTATTCAAAAACACCTTTTCCAATAATACTTAGGCTGCAATTATCCACATAATTAAAATCCTTGAATTTTTTTTCAGTTAAGAGTGCAGCCAACATCTTTATTGTCGCTCCATGCGACACAATTAAGATGTTCTCTCCTTCCACATCGTTTATTTCTTCCAGAAAAGCCAAACATCTGTCTGTTAGCTCTCCTATACTTTCCCCTCCGGGATACCTAGTTTCTGGAGTGGGATTAGTTAGAACTTCCTTGTAAATTTCTGGGTAACGTGACATCGTATCTTCCCACTTTTCGTTTTCAGCTACTCCAAAGTGTAACTCCTTTAGCTTTGAAGTCACCTGTGCTGTGTTTTTTTCTATATCCCTTGTTGCAAAGAGCATTGTTTGCAACGCCCTATCACTAGGAGAACAAAACACCCGATTGAATCTCTTTGTTTTCTCAAGCAAGAATGCATTTGTTTCTTTTGCCTGAGAAATGCCCCTTTCATTTAATGAGTACTCGGTAACTCCAGCACAAATACCTTTTGCATTTGCATCTGTTTCTCCGTGTCGTAGTAAATAAATCACTATTTACTCCCTCCTTATTTTTAAAAAACAAAATAATATTCTCTTTAAAAGAGATGCTTACAAAACAATGAAGGGGGGGGGGCCCCCCTAAAGAGTTGTTTTACTCAAATCATTTACTTTATTATTCTTGTTCTTCTCATAAGCTGCAACGACTTCCTTAGTTGTTGGACAAGAAACTCTATTCATATCTTTGAAACTTCTTAAATTAGCAAGCTTTTCCATGTTTTCTTCAACATTAGCTTGATAGTTTATATTTTGTATATTTGAAACATCAAATCCTGAGTTGATTACCGACATCAGCACCGGCACTTTGGAAAGAGTTGAAAGTGACTCTAACTCTTTTGCGTTGAATTTGTCTCTACCTTCTCTTACTTCCCCTGCTTCCCATTTGCAATGATAATTTTTATTATTAATTGTTACCTTACCCTCCCCTTGAGGTAAGCCATTGGAAAAATCTCCTTCATAAACCACCCCCTGATCTTGACAGGTAAGCACCCCATACCCATCTGGTAAACTGTTAGTTACTTTGCCCTTATAATTAAACATAGCAGTTTGCATAGTTACTTCGCCGTTTATGTTACCCTGTAAATTGATTTCTCCTTCTTTTACATGACAGTAATTTCTTTGCAATGTAATAGCAACAAAATCTTTTTTGATATTGCCATTTTCCCAATCACCACTTACTATTGTTCCATTAGGCAAAGAAGCTACCCCGAAACCATCAGGAACTAAATTATTATTTATTTTACCTGTGTATTGCACACATTTCTCTGTCAAGGGATTGTTATTAATATAAACAATGTGTTCTGGATGAACCGGATCCGGTTCGCCATTTTTAAAATACCCCTCAACTATGTATTTCTTATAACTTTTCCCATTTTCATGGGAACCCAGAAATATTCGACAATACCCATCTAATGCTTCATTTTCAGATTCATATTCAAACTGTATTCCATTATAGACAACTCCCTTATTCATACCTTTACACCCCCTTTACTTGCAGTTTTTGCTTTTATGTTCGAACCAAATTCGTAGTGACATTCTTCAATTATTTTACCCTGCTTATTTTTCACTACTCCAGCACCATCTCTTATTCCATGCCGAAAGTAACCCTCATAATCAAATTCATCCCCAAGCATTCTTCCAAAACCAGATAAAACACCTTCCTTTAAGTCACCCTTATAAATAGCACCATTTTTGTATTCCACCACACCTACACCATGTGGTAAATTACCGCGAACCTCTCCAGTATAACTTTTCACTTCAGGATTATTTGTTTGGTAGCAGTTAACACCTATTTGTTCTGTTATAATCATCCTTGATTCATTTGCCATTGTCTTTGCCAATCTCTCCTTGCGTTCATCCACGATTCAACACCTCCCTTCCTTTTTTCAGTACGCGCGTACAATAAAAAAGCAACCCCTATAATACTAAAAGGGTTGCCTATCCATATTAAATTGTCAGAATATTTTGATAACCGCAGGGCGTGGGTATCCAGCTTGCAAAAGGGCCCATGTTTTGGGAATAATTTACAATTCGCCGTGCTTATTTATACCTATAA
>CAZBGG010000232.1:0-2266 GCA_964491305.1 uncultured Methanosarcinales archaeon | reverse complement strand
TGTAGCTGCATCAGAATCTTCAACCGGGGATTGCAGGCTTTGAATCAGATTATTATTCATATTCAAATTGTTATGTATTTCACTTGCCCCTGTTGAAGAATTTAGATTCTCAGCATAATCTATTATTCCGCTTCCTGTTGAATCAACAGAAGTCGTATCAACATCACTTCGGGCAATCTCCTGCAAAGTATGCCAGGGCATGCTTGTGTCAACGCCAGCGACGCCAACAATAAAAAACCCAAAAAGGCTTAACACAGCTACAAAAACAACCATATGTTTTTTTTCAATATTAATTTGTATACCCATCTTTATTATCCTCTTTTTCTGAAACCTGCTCAACAAAATAAACCTCAGTCAAACAAAATACACAATGTGGCAAAAGCCGACTAATAAATGCCCGATTCACCAGTACGCAAATCCAACGCAAACTAATATTTAAATCTTTTCAAATCCAGAATTAACAATCCCAAAACTAATGTCCTTGCTCTCCGGCAAAGACCTATGTTTTTTAACAATTGCTCTCCGAGGCTCATTAGTCAGCTCAACAAGGCACTTACTGCTATACTTAATAAAATCCCCACCAACAATCTTTACCTGATCTTTTGCCTCAAAATCAGAATAAACCTGGGCTGTAAGCAGAACAGGAATATTATGTTTCCTGGCGATTTCCGTCAACCAGGAAATCTGCAGGTTCAACATATTATTAACTTCTTTTAGATTCTTACTTTTTTCAAGCCTATAGAGAGCTGAAATAGTATCCACAACTACCAATCCAATCCTATCATTTATATTTTTTGAAACAGTCTCAATGGTTTTCATCTGCTCCTCAAAACTAATTGGCTTCATTAAAAGTATATTTTTTAGTAGATCTTTATCAGAAATTTGACTGAATCTCTCAACAGAAAACCCCCCTTCAGTATCAACAAAAAATACTTTGCTTGAATAAGCCATATTTTTGGATAATATCATCGCAGCTGTTGTTTTCCCCGAGGCAGCAGGACCATAAATCGTGGAGACAACCCCTTTTTCAACCCCACCATCCAATAGCTCATCAAAAACACTGCCTGATTGAATCCTCGCCGTTTTCATCCACTTTCGTGAGGCGTCAATGTTTATAAGTTTAATGGGAAAAAGTTTATATAAACCTTGAAAAAATGAAATTTTATGAGGAAGGCTCACAACATAAGAATCAAAGTATTTGCCTATAATGAGGAAAAGGAAGAAATAAGGAATTCTCTTTTATCAATGTGTCCCGAGTCCGTAATAGATGGCATGAATAAAAAAAAGCTAAAGCTTGAAGAAGAAGTGCTGGAAGGAAAGAAACAGGGAGAGAAGGATATTACCGCTTATAGACTTTACCTTGAAAAAGAGAAATACTGCAATGATTTCCTTGAAAATCTTTTAAGTAAAATAAAAGACGATAACATAAATAGTAAATTATGCAAGAGAATTGATAAAGATTGCAAGTGTTACATCCGTTTGGATAAAAACAGTCTGCTAAAAGGAGAGTATAGATTGGTGTTTGGCGGGAGCTGTTTCCATATAAGGATTGCACTAGCGGTTTTTCCAAAAAGAAAAAACAAAGCAGAAGAGCTAATGAATAAAACAATTGAATCTTTGGAGTGATTATTCTCTCGCCATTTTGTGATCATAAAACAATACAAATATACAAAAATCTACACAGGAATAGAAAAATATTTAAACTGTTGAATTCAGGAATAGTTCTGTATGCTATATGAAAAGAGATCGCAGATAACACTTTTTGTAATAGTTGGCATATTAATACTATTTATTGTAGGATTTGTTTTGTATATTACGGTCTCTCACACCGAAGATAGAACAGGAGAGCTGCAAAGACATGGAGACGTCCCTTCAAGGGTGGCTCCAGTTATGTATTATTATGAATCCTGCCTTAATAATGTAATAGTTGGCGGAGTCAACACATTATCTTTAAGAGCCGGCTACTATGATTTGCCGCTTTTCGCGTTCAACTCAGAATTTGGTCAGGTACCATATTATTTCTATATGGGAGAATCCCTTTTTCCAGGTGAAGAAATGTTTGAGAGGGAAATGGAGAAGTTTGTTGATGTAAACCTGGATATCTGTTTAGGAAATTTTGCTGAACTCGACCCCCTCAATGTATCAATGGATGAGGTTAAATCAAGGGTTCAGTTGGATGATAATGATATTACAATAAATTTTGAGCAAGAGGTTCAAGTAGAAGGAAGCGATTTTGTCCACGCTATAAATTTGCCTGAGTATACAT
>CAZBGG010000231.1:0-2288 GCA_964491305.1 uncultured Methanosarcinales archaeon | reverse complement strand
AATCTGGCTTACACTCCTTATATGTACAATGCCTTCAGTTAAGATTGAAATTGTCCGTCGGATGAATTTCCATAAGTTCTGTTTTGGGTGTGAGACTATTCTGTTTGGTTTGTATTAATTGTGCATGATTAAGTATTCTGTTATTATTTCTCAGCTTATTTGAGAGTATGTTCATAAAAAAAATGAATACAAAAAAATTATAAAAATATTTTTATTGTTCGGTTTTAACCGAAAACAAACAAACCAAAAAAAGCCAGCAAATTACTACTAAAAGAAGAATATTTCGGGATAAACCGAAAAATTTTAATAGTAAAAAAATATAAAACAAAATATGACCAGGATTTATAACATGAATGACGAAATGATCGACCATAAAAAATTCAAAAACAAGCATTTAGCTATATTTTTAGGCTGTGATGTGCCACCTAACTTTATTCACTTATACATTGCCAACACTTTCAATAAACTAAACCCCTCGGAAGTTTCTATATTGCTCCTTACCCACAATTCACAAAACCATTACTATACGCAGTTCTACTCGATGTTTAAAAGATTACTTAAAGTGGAGCTCAACATAATGCTATTTGATGATGCTCTCTTTAACATTAGCATCCAAGACGTTCCCAACTCTCTCTGGGACCAAGGTATTACAAAACTTAATAAAATAAAGTCACCCTTTCGTAAGATTTCACTTTATGATGTTATCTCCACAGTACTTGAACCGATAAACCTTGTAAAGAACTATAATGTAGATTATCTCTTTATCAACCCCTTCCTGAAGGAACTATACAACCTACAAACAGCACAATATAACAATAAATTTGTGTATCAGGAAGTGGTCAATCTTAAAAAAACTCCAAAACTAAAACCAGGTACTAATTTAAAGGACATTGATTTAGAATTTTTGCAAATTAGCCTTATCCCCTTTACTCGTTATGCAAAATTGAGCAGGGAACAAATTAAAGAGGAATCAGCAAAAGATGGTTTTTACACCAAAATGCAGCATGATTATAAAAAATTATTAAAACTCCTCTATAGAAAAAAGAAAAAGGAACTGACCCTGAATGTATCAGGGGACAATATTGTCCCAATCGTAAAAAATTTCACTTCCCCTTCAAAAATCGGGATTTTAAGAATACTCAAATCCCCCAAGACACTCACCCAGATTTCTAAAGAAAATAACATGGCAGTCTCAACAATTAAAGAACATCTTAATGAAATGGAGAAAGAAGGAATTATAGCAAGAACCATCAATAAAAAATATTATTTGCATTCCAGACAAATTAATCTAAAACTAACTATCTAATATTTATTCCGGGGTTTTATCTCCTTTTTACCCCCCATATAAGGGCGCAGTACTTCAGGAACCGCCACATTGCCATTTTTCTGTTGGTAATTCTCAAGAATAGAAATCATTGTCCTTGGAATAGCGAGAGCAGTTCCGTTTAATGTATGGGCATAATCTGAACCCTTATTCCTTTGAACCCTGATATCCCCTCTTCTTGCCTGGTAATCAAAACAATTACTTACTGAAGACACCTCCCGGTACATATCCTGTGTGGGGAAATTGACTTCAACATCGTATGTGATTGCACATTGCTGGCCCAGGTCCCCTGCGGATAAAAGTACGGTCCTTGAGGGAAGCCCCAGTTCACTAACAATTCTTTCTGCAATACCTTTCATGTACTGCAAAACATCCTCTGAATTAGCAGGGTCTGCAATTGCAACCATCTCCTGCTTTGTAAAATCATGCATTCTTGATATGCCTTTATCTTTTTGGCCGTGCGCCCCGGCTTCTCTTCTGAAGTTATGAGTAAAGGCAGTGTTTAGAATTGGCAACTCTCCTTCAGGGATTTTCTCCTTTCGATATTGTCCCACAAGAGCTGCCTCAGAAGTAGGAATCAGAATATAACCGTCAGGCTCAGCCTTGTACAATTGGTCTTCAAACTTCGGGAGTTGCCCTGTCGTAGACATAGTATCTCTATTCACAAGTAATGGAGGACTGACAAGCTCAAAATTTTTCCCATGGACTGGTTCAGAATTTAAAAGAACATCTGTGAAAAAATTATTCAGGGCACTTTCCAGTAGCGCCCCGTCCCCCCTATAGATTACAAAATTACTCCCAGTGAGCTTGCCTGCTCTTTTCATGTCAATAATGCCAAGATTCTCGCCGATAGTCAAATGATCATTTGGTTTGAAGGAAAATTCACTGGTACCTCTGATATTTTTTTCAACAACATAATCATCTTTATTTGAACTTCTAGGCACCCTGGGATCAAGAACATTAG
>CAZBGG010000230.1:0-2297 GCA_964491305.1 uncultured Methanosarcinales archaeon | reverse complement strand
TTTACATTCTCCTTCACAGCAGATATTCACCGTATGATTGGAGAATATATTATGTTTTTTAAGGCTTATGGTATCAAGTGATTTGTTGCTTTGGTTTATAAATGAGGGATAATCCCTAACTACTAAAGAATCTACATAGGCGTTGTTAATAAAAATATTGCAATTTGAATGTGTGTCTCTTCTGTAGAAAAGAATATCTAGAATTACAGTTTTTTTTGTTTGATTTGTTGAGCAAATAGCAGGTTCTGATTCGGCGCTTCCTGTTTTCCATGTTTGATGGAATCTGGTATCTACAATATCAAATGTTCCTCTCGATGCTTCACGCTCAAACTTCTCTCCCTTGGAAGTGAGAGTGGTTATGTCCTCTGCTACTGACATTGGTCCGTAGGTCATTGAATAGACCAGAATCAAGAATGAAAAACAAAACAGCAGGATCACCATGCATACTGCTAAATTTTTGATATTAGCATCTTTTGATTTCAAATTATTTGACATTTTGTTTAACTTTTCAGTAAAATAATTGTATTTAATGATTTTGTCACCACTATATAATACAAACATTTCAGAAAAATTTAAATATTAGTTTTGATTACTCTATAGTTAAGACAAACAAGTATTCAAGATCACCTCTTTTTCCCGCGCAGATGCACCATTTTTTGGTGCATCTGCAAGGGTTTTTCAATTCTTTCTGTGTATATTTATCTTGATGTGATTGCTATTGTTTTTTTTGGTGAAATAAGGGTAGAAAAGAAATGTTAAAGCTACGCCCATAAAAGAACCAAGCAAAAAGTAGAAAACTACTTCTGTGTTTATGTAGGCAAGATAATTATAAGTTTTTTTATGCGGGTCTTCAAAATACATCTCAAGCTTACTTAGTTCAATAGCATATTCGCTGTAAAGCATGGCAGAGCGTGGATCAGTTTCTCTCAGGCTTTTAGCATACTCGTAATAACTATAACCAAGGATTGGGAAAATTCCAACGTCCTGTTGTTTTTTAATTGTCTTCTCAATCAGCCTAAGTTTTATGTCTATATAGTCATCTATATTTCTTTCCGTAACTCCCAACGAGCCAAGCAGCAGATCAGCTTCAGACTTTGCCTTGCTTGCCTTAAATAAACATAGTGAATAATGCTGCTCATTTCTAAAATCATGTGCAGCATTTATTTCATTCCTAATTGATTCTAGCGCTCCTGGCAAATAAAGATTGGCATATTGAAATCTTTCTTCCGCTTCTGAAAGCTTCTGAGTGCATGAACGCCTAAGTGAGGCGTCGTCCATCTTAAATTCTTTTTCTCCTTGGCCAAAGAAGTATGACCAGTATTCAGCACTTTTTAATCGCTCTTCACCGTATGCAAGGTGATACTTTGCTGAATTAGTATCATTTTTTTCAAGATGTTCATCCACCTGATCAAGGTGGTTTTGAGCTTCCAAAAGCCTTTCTTTTACCACCATAAACGTCTGTAAATCACTTATTGTGTTTTTTTCCCTTTCATTTATTGTTTCAATCAGATTATCAACCGCTTCCAATATGTTTTGTCCCTTTTCGGCTATTTGTTGGTCGGTTAGATTTTTTTGTCTGTGCAGAAGGTAATTGAGGTTTACATTAGCACCAAAGCAATAGCTTGAAGAAGAATAATAGTCTCCTCTTTTATAAGCTTCTTCTGACATAGTAGTAAAATTAGCCGCGCTCTCGTATCTGCTAGTATTTTTTTCATGGATTTGATCAATGAGGTGATTTGACCTGTTGCACAATCCTTCATTTATTTTTTTCATTGTTTCTCTGTATTTTTTGTCAGCGGTAATTTCTATTTCTTCGTGCTCAATTCTTTTTCCTGTGAATTCATAAACCACTTGATCGAGGTTTGAAACCTCTACAATTTCCAGACCCTTTGCTTTTGATATGCTTTCAATGTTTTCTGGGATCTCGTATCCCAAATCATCGGTTAAGTTAATTTGGGTTTCTTCATGACTCAGTCCGCCGGTTGGTATTAGTACTTTTTCTAGTCCTTCTCTCGAAGCCGCCTCAAGTTTAGCTTCAATTCCACCTACTGTGCCGATAAATCCACCCTGATTAATAGTACCAGTGATAGTATGTTTCTCATTTATATCCCAATTCTCTAAGGTAGATATAGTGAGCATAGTAAGTGCAGCTCCCGCACTTGGTCCTCCAATGATAATAGAGTCTGACCTTATAGTGTAATAAAAGTCGTATCGTGAGCAATCTTTATCACCCAGGTAATCGCAAGCAATCTCTTTTGCGAACCTGATAGATATCTGTGTGTCAAGTTCTGTTAAAG
>CAZBGG010000229.1:0-2303 GCA_964491305.1 uncultured Methanosarcinales archaeon | reverse complement strand
GTCTTCGCTGTCTTTGGTTTTAATATAAACACTGTTAATCCCGATTCTTTTGAGGTGTTTTACATATAAAGGACGAACAATGCTTCCTTCACGCAACAAAACTATTCCGCTTTCATCGTAGATAGTCTTGCCCAAAACAAGGTGTCTTCCAGAAACTTCATCTACAGAAACTTTTTTCATATTTTATACCTCCTCTTGTGCTTGGTTTAGTTTGCAACGATAGACACCAAATCTCCCATTGTGGCGACAAGAAAAATCATTAAAAGTCCAACCACCCCCACCGCGTGAGCTATAAATTCTACTTTGGGAGACAATGGTTTGTTTTGTATCTTTTCAATACCCAAGAGAGCAATATGTCCTCCATCTAGAACAGGCATTGGGAATAAATTAACTAAAGCTACACTAAAATTTAATGTAGCAAACATAACAAGAACCCCTACCATTCCCGATGACTCAGCAGTATCTCCTGTAGCGGAAACTATCCCTACTGGCCCTGAAAGCTCTGCATTGCCATCAGAAAAAGCATCCACCATCGCCCCTGTGAACATTCCTATCATGTGTACGGAAGCACCCAGCGAATCGGTGAACTGATGTTGGGACAGGGGCGGAAGTATTGTTTCATTATTTATAGACTTGGTTAAAAGCTCACCGTCTCTTTCTATTACGGCTGTGCCAGAATTTATCTCTCCCCATGAGCTAATTTTTTGACCATCAATAGAGATAATTTTATCTCCTTTTTCTAAGGCACTATCTTCGGCATAGCCAACCACTGTTGATTGAGCATCAGGAACTCCAGCAACGAGAAAGAAGAAAACAAATAGAGCTAAAAAGGTTGCTGTTAAATTAAATAAAGGTCCTCCTGCATATACAAGTAGCCTTTTCCAGGCAGGATATTGTTTGAATTCAGGAGTGTTTTCCCCCTGTAGCCTGCAAAAGCCTCCTAGGGGAATCGCTCTTAAATTATAATCGGTGTTGCCATATTTTACTCCTCCAATTTTCGGACCAAACCCCAAGGCTAATTCCGGGACATCTATCTTGCACATTCGAGCCATAAAGAAATGCCCGAGTTCATGAATAATAATAATAAGAGCAAGAATCAAAATAGACAGTAATATCATAAACATCCCTCCTCTGTGGCAAGAAGAACTTCTTTAGCCAGAGAAGGATCAAACTCTCCACAATCCCCGCTTAAAATTTTTTCTTTTGCTTTTTTATGGTTATATTTTTTTCTGTAAGGACGATTGTGGGTTAATGCGTCTAATGCATCTATCATAGCTACTACCTGTGCTTCAAAGGAAGGGGTTTTAAGACCATGCGGATAACCATGCCCGTCAATTCTTTCGTGGTGTTCACTGACAATTTTAACCACGCAAGGATCGTGATACCCCACATGTTGTGCCAAGATGGCTCCCCATTTGGGGTGATTTTTAACGATTTGCATTTCCCTTGCTGTCAACTTATCTTTTTTATTTAATATACTTCCACCTACATAAAGCTTGCCTATATCATGAAATAGGGCGCCG
This sequence comes from uncultured Methanosarcinales archaeon, assembly GCA_964491305.1. Taxonomy (GTDB): domain Archaea; phylum Nanobdellota; class Nanobdellia; order Woesearchaeales; family DSVV01; genus CAZBGG01. Next base: position 780 of record CAZBGG010000229.1, on the reverse strand, counting down.
ATTGTTGCTTCGGCAACCTTGAGACCAATTAGGCGTGCTACCACGGAAACGATCCTGCAAACCTTGATCGAGTGGTTAAAGCTGGACTGATCGTAGAGCTTTAACTTTATAAGTTCCATGAACGCTCTATCTTCTAAAATTATAGGCGTTTCTTCTATATAAAATTTTTTTACTTCATCATTAAATGCAAAAACCGCTATCACCCCCCCCTATTCTTGTTATTTTTTACTTCTTTTGTGCTCATACATTCTATGATCTGCAATATTGCAAACATCATCTACGTCTGATGGGCTTTGACATACCTCCATTCCAATAGAAATACTTACTCCATATTGATCAGCATTTTCAAAAATCCTTTTCTTTATTGATTCGAAGTTGTAGGGATTGGTGGTTTGAATAAGGCAAAGAAACTCATCTCCCCCATACCTAACCACAACATCATTGTTGCGCAGGCTTTTACTAAGCACATTGGCAGCATTTATTATCAACTGATCTCCTGCTTCGTGTCCCTGAGTGTCGTTCACCTCTTTTAAACCATCCAAATCGGCTATCATTATTGTTAAGGGGAAATTTTTAGGGTTGTTTAAGTATTCTTCAAGATAACTTCGATTGTACACTCCAGTTAAAGCATCAATAACCAGTTTTTCCTTGGTTTCTTTTTCTTCTTTAACACGGTGGGTTATATCAGTTCCGATTAAAACCAGATAATGGTTACCATCCAAGGTCGCCGTATTTGCAATCCAGTTGTAATGTCGACCATCTATCATTCTGCATTCCAAG
>CAZBGG010000228.1:0-2351 GCA_964491305.1 uncultured Methanosarcinales archaeon | reverse complement strand
TCTTCCCATGTTAAGGGATGACGCTATAACAGGTTTTTTAGGGTTTGATTCGGTTGGAGATAAAAAAGAATGGTCTTCAGAACAATTGTCTCTTTTGAAAGTTATCGCAGAGTTAATATCAAATGCCTTTACCAAGCATTCAATGGAAAAATCATTGCGTGAGAATAATGCTCGTAATAAAGAACTTTCCATGATGCTGGAATCACTATTTAATGCAATCCCTGATGTGTTAGGCATAATGGATCATAAATACGAAATAATCCGGTATAATAAGGCAGGATATGAATTGTTAAATATGGGAAAGGAAGATGTGCAGGGAGAAAAATGTTATCGACTTATTGGTAGAAATAAGCCCTGTGATGAATGTCCAACCTCTGAGGTTTATAGGACAAAACTGCAAGCCAGGAAAGAAAAGTACTTTCCGGAGCAGGGGTTATGGCTGGATGTTCGTTCCTACCCTGTCCTGGATGAAAACGGCGAGTTAGTAAGAGCTATTGAACATATTCAGGATATTACCGAAAGGAAAGAACATGAAGCACAACTGGAATATTTAAGTTTGCATGATAGCCTTACTGGGATTTACAATAGAGCCTATTTTCAGCAGCAGTTGGAGCTTCTTAATGGAAGTGATAATTATCCAATTACTATCATTTCCACAGATATGGATGGATTAAAGCTTATCAATGATACTATCAGCCATGCCAAGGGCGATGAACTATTAATTGCTTCTGCTCAAGTTGTAAAAAAAGCCTTAAGAGAATCTGATGTTTTAGCCCGGGTAGGCGGAGATGAATTTGTGGTAATTTTGCTTAATACTGATGAACAATCCGGGGAGGCAGTAGTAGAAGATATTAGAAGGCAAATTGCCTTGTATAATGAGAATAACAACAGCCTTCCCATCAACATTTCCATAGGTATGTCCACAGCAGAAAATCAGAACAAATCTTTAGAAGAAACTTTCAAAGAAGCAGATGACTTAATGTATAGTGATAAATTGCATAAGGGGGTTAATGCCAGGTCTCAAACTATTGATGCTCTGCTGGTTGCTTTGGGAGAGAGGGATTTTATCACCCAGGGGCATGCTCAAAGATTGTCCGATTTATGTGAAAAAATGGCCTTGCGGGTCGGATTGTCTAACCGGGAAATGAATAATATAACACTATTGGCTCAGGTACATGATCTGGGGAAAGTAGGGATACCAGATCACATCTTATTTAAAGAAGGGCCTCTTTCAGATGATGAATGGGAGATAATGCGTTTGCATTCAGAAAAAGGGTATCGGATCGCCATTTCTTCCCCCGATCTTTCCCCGGTTGCTGATTTAACCCTTAAACACCATGAAAATTGGGATGGAACCGGCTATCCTTTGGGGCTTAAAGGAGAGGAAATCCCTATTGAATGCCGTATATTGGCAATTGTTGATGCTTTTGATGCCATGACCAATGAACGTCCATATCGCAGAGCCATGTCGTGGGAGGAAGCTGTTTTGGAGTTAAAAAAATGTGCGGGGAAACAGTTTGATCCGAAACTGGTTGAAGTATTTTTATCTATTTTAAATTTAGAATTATAATTAAGAATTATAAAGACGTTGCATGAAAATAAATAATGAACCATTAAGAGCGATGAGTGGTAAATTTTATGTTTTTATAGATCAAATAACGCTAGTTATAAATAGATTATGTATAAATTATAAAAAAAACGGGAGTTATATATAAAGGATTAAGAGCATAGAAAAGGAGTATGAGTATGAGTAAAGGCACCTCATATAAGCGTGAACAAATTATCAATGCTGCCTTTGAATTGACCCGGGAGCAGGGATGGAGTGCAGTTTCTGCACGAAATATCGCTAAAAAAATGGGCTCTTCTACTATGCCTATATACTCTCATGTTAATTCTGTGGACGATGTGCAGGAAGAGCTGAGAATAAGAGCCCGCGCGCTACTCAAAACATATCAAAAGAGGCCCTATACAGAGCATGTTCTTACCAACATGGCTTTTGGGTATGTGCTTTTTGCTCGGGATGAAAAAAATCTATTCAGGTTCCTTTACCAGGAAAGTCCGGATAAACTAGATATAGAAACGCTTCATTCTGTAACAGGCTCTCTTTTGGAAGAATATGTTGAAGATGAAGCGGTTCAACAAGCTTTAGAGAAATACGATACATCCGGAAAGTATTCATCTTTGCAGTATAACTGGATTTTTATTCATGGGTTGGCTACCCTTATGAATGCAGGCGCCTTTTCTACATATTCGGAATCAGAAATATTGATAATGATTATGGATGCGGGCGCGGCTTTCTTCCTAAATAATGTGAATAGATAATAATTAGGAATGCAGTGAATTATTTTCAA
>CAZBGG010000227.1:0-2365 GCA_964491305.1 uncultured Methanosarcinales archaeon | reverse complement strand
ATAATAAAAATTAAAAGAATTTATGTATTTAAATTGATGATAAGTTAACACTGTCGAGCTTTCAATTCTTTTTTTATTTTCATAGTATTTTTCTAATCTATTCTGTATTTAATTATTTCGTTTAGTTTGTTTTCGTTAGTTTTTTATACTTTCTTTGCATTTGACCAACATGTAGGGAGGTGGTGCTTTTATGGAACTGAAATGTCCTTTTTTTGAAAACGGGGGATTCATACCAACCAAGTATTCGTGTGAGGGGGAAGATGTTTCTCCTCCTCTTGAGATTTCTGGAATACCTGATGGGACAAAGTCTCTCGTCTTAATTGTTGATGATCCGGATGCTCCGGTTGGCACTTTTGTCCATTGGCTTGTCTGGGATATCAAACCGGAGAATAAAATTGATGAAAATTCTGTTCCCCCTGGTTCTTTCCAAGGTAAAAACGATTTTGGGAGGAATGATTATGGCGGTCCGTGTCCACCTTCTGGTACGCATAGGTACTATTTCAAATTGTACGCTCTCGATAGGTTTCTTAATCTGGCAGAGGGTTCCAGTAAAGAAGACTTGGAGGAAGCCATAGAAGGTTGTGTTATAGAGAGTTCAGTGTTGGTTGGAAGATTTAGCAGATAGGGGATTGGAATGTCTTTTATTTACGCTTTAGGGTTTTAGTGTTGTCTTGAAGAAATCATTTGTAAGGAAAGGATGGAGGATGATAAGATGAAAGCAGAAGAGCTGGTTGAAAGTGGATTCGTTAGTGCGGACATAAACGAGCCTTTATCCAAATTGATAGGCAGAATGGAAAAGGAAAATGCAGGTGAAGCCTTTATTTTCGATGCTGGCAAATTGGCAGGAATTTTTGATCACGAAAGATTGTTAAGGTCTAAAATAAATGTTGATGAGTTGAAGGTTGGCAATTTTCAAAAAAAGGTACCTTATGTCAGAAAAGATGCTTCCTTGTTTGATTTAGCGGCAAAATTTTCGGATGCTGATAGTCACATCTTACCTGTATTTGACGATGACCAATTCATTGGTGGCGTACATGTAAGAAATTTGTTGCTTAATGGCTCGGGACTTGGGATTGATAGTATAAGCATGGACAAGGCTAAAAGTCATGTTTCTCCATTATTGGAATCAGATAGCATTTCCACGGTTCTTAGTTATATGTACAACAACAAACTGAGGGAGATACTTGTTAGAGATAGCAGTGATAAAGTGGTTGGGCTAGTTAAGCATAGGGATCTTATGTTTAATTATTACAAGCAAAGTTCGACAAAAGTAGAGAAAGAAAAGGCTGGAATGGCTTACAAAAAAGGTTCCCTTGAATTAAAAGAGCTTCCAGTATCAAACTTTATGTTAGATTATGAGACTTCCTTATTTAAGGATGTTCCTGATATCCAGAATCTGTTGAATGCTATGGCCAGAAACTCCAGTACCTCGGTTTTTTTTGAGCAAGATAGCAATTATTATGTAATTTCTGCAGTGGAGATTTTGAAAGGAATTGTTAAAAGCAGAGTTGAGTATCCTGACAATATCCATTTCATGGGGTTAGAAGATATGGGCTTAGATGAATTTACTAAGGCGAAGGTTCATAATATTGCCTCAAGACAGGGTGAAAAACTTAATTATTACATAAATGGAGAATTTGAATTATTTTTTCATTTTAAAAAGTATAAAAAGGAAGGGACTAAAAACAAGTTCTCCGTTAATGTGAGGGTTAATTCTCCAAAGTCCAAAGCCATCTCCCATAGGGCTTATGATTGGGATGCAATTACAGCAACAAGGAAAGCTATTGAATCAATACTCAATCAGCTAAAAAAGGATGGTAAGAAGGATTAGGTATTTTATTATCGGTTTATTTTATTCTTCATTCATTATTTTTTATTGATTTTCTTATACTTTGATTTGAAAAAGGACTTATGGAAAAAAGAAGTTTTTACATCGGTTCAGAATTTGATTTTGAGCTGTATTCCTCCATTTATCCATTTCTTCTTAGTTTGTTCTGAAAATATCTATACTTTTGAAAGTTTATGGATGGGTTTTATTTTTAGACTTTGTCCTGATGTTGTCATTAACCCCAAAAAAAAGAGGGAGATTAAATCAAAGTAAATTCTAAACATAGCCGTTGCTTCCAGCAGCTTAAAACTCCATTTGGGTTTGTGATGGTTTTTTTCTAACCTAGCTTTTGTATTTTCCAGGGTAAGCTTTTTTGGCTTCTTTCGTTAAACCTTTTCCACCACTTTCAGAGTAGCTTTTAACAACTTTCCAGCACTCTCTCAAGGCGTCTTCATCAACGTAGCCGCCTTGGTTTTCAAATGGAATATAGAGTTCATTTATGCTTACTTTTTTTCTTCGCAATACTTGTTGAGATAT
>CAZBGG010000226.1:0-2390 GCA_964491305.1 uncultured Methanosarcinales archaeon | reverse complement strand
AATCCTCAATCCTTTGGCCGTATTCTTAGCAACAAACTCTGCTGTTTTGTCCCAAACTTTAACGTCAATGAAATAAGCGTAATTCTTCCCGTCATTGTCCTTCCTAAATCTGTCCTCTACTGCTACGGTAAAGTTCGCAACCGCTTTTCCAGATTGCGTGTATCTAAGTTCTACATCCCTTGCTAAACGTCCAGAAATACATACTGAATTCATATAAATGCCTCCTAAAAAAGATTAAGGGAGCAGGCTACACTGCTCCCTCTTGTTCAAACAACTCATCAAGCTCTTTTGTAAACTTATAGATGGCTTGGGTATCCATCTGCTTGACTGATTCTACATTGTGTAACTCAAACGCCTTCTGCTTTACCGTGTCGTTAGATAGATTCCTTTTATCAACTACACCCTGCAAGGCTTTAAGGGCGGCCTGGCGGTTTTTATCGGTGTTCTGGTTAGAATTCTTGCCACCCTTATTTTGGGACTGGTTCAGATTGTTGCCACTCTGTTGATTAGAATTTTTCCCATTTTCATGCTTGTTTGTACTGTCAGGATCTCTACCATCATCCAGCAGAAATAAGCCGTTCAAGGCATACTTGCGGGCGTAGGATGATGAACTTCCAGTGACCTGTGCTCCATCCATTCCCTTTTTGCTTTCTTCCTCTCTTGCCTCAGCAGAAACTTCAATTTCTTCGCCAGTGTCACAATCAATCAGTTTGGAAATAGCTTTAACATAATAACGAGAATCTTTATTTATAACATCATCAGTAAGTAAGAGGATACAGCCTGCCTCATCTAGAAGCGGTTTAGCCGCCCTCAACACATCTTCCGCACTTCTATAGTAGTATTTACCAAACTCGTTATACTGTGCTTTAGGGACTTCTATTTTACCTTGGATTTGTCTCAATTTGGCATAAATACTTGTCCCGGCCACATTAACCCTCCTTTATCTTCTTTTTCTCGTTATAAATATCCAAACACGCCTTGAATATCTTCCAGTGGGGTTTTAATTCTTTCTTGGTTTTCACCCGTTCCTCAAACCCTTCTGTTTCGTCTCTACCTATGCGGAGTATCCTTACCCCTTGAAGTGGGTAATCGTTCTCTTCCAACAACTGCCTGTAAGCAGCTAACTGGTGTATCATTTCCGGGTATATCGCCTTGCCTGTCTTTAGATCGGCAAGGCACAGGGTTCCATTGATGTAACCGTAGAAATCACAGGTCCCACCGTATCCGTATTTCTCACTCACAAGTGCTTCCTCTACGAGTATCGGCTCAACTGTTTTGTCTTTCCTCCACTCGTAATAAGAGATAAGACAGTTCTCAGCTTTGTTTATGGTTTCCTGCGAGTAAGCAGTAAGGTCTGGCTCTGTTCCCGCCAAGTCGCACTCAACCAGATAGTGTGCAAGTGTTCCCACTTCTGCGGTTGCATCGCGGTATTTCCGGTAATCTATCCCATCACAGCCAAGTTTCCAGGCCCAATGAATGAGTGCAGGCTTATCCAAAACATTTAGGATAGTAGTAACTCCCGGCACTCTTGTTCCATCCGATAATCTATAAACGGTGTGAGTCTTAGTATTTTTGAATTCTTCGGTTTTAGGCAATTATCTGCCCCTCCTTCGGCTTGAAGTAGTTTCGGACACCTGCGGTCTCCATAGGAGTAATTGAGGATTTGTTGAGAGGGTTTCCGATGCAGTAATTAATAGTGCAAGGTGTTCCTTTTATGATAGGTAAATGAAGTTTAGGATCGTAGTGTTGGCAATCAGGGCAATCTGGTAAAAATTTTATATCCAGCCGATACTCCAATCCGGTAAACTCACATTTATGCCAACCTTGAAGTCGGCGAATAAGACGTTTCACGGTAACACTCCTTTCAAATTGGATGCCCGGCCTGGCATGTTGCCTTTTACACCACCGGGGCGATATTAAGTTACAGTCTCAAACCTCTGCCTGAGCCTGTCATATAGTTCCCGCTCTCTCCGCTCCACCTCCCCTCCAAGATCGATTTCTTCCGGCGTTCTAACGTGTTGCCCCGTCTGCAAAACGTAATCATAAACCCAGACTTCGGGTTTAGAGCTTCGTCCATCAAGTTCGATTTTTACAACTCTCCGGGTTGGCATCTCCTGTTGCCACTTTACAAATCCCTCAAAGTCCAATTACTTCACCCCTTTCCTCCCTTACTCAGTTTTTGGCACATGAATGGTTAGTGTTGCAGTTCCCCGCTTAAAGGAGAACGTTTTCTTGTTAACTTCAATCGTCTCCCCGTTGAAGCAGTCTACAATCTGCTTAATGGTTTCTAGAACTCGTGGGTATCTGTGTTCTTCCCGTGGCTTTAAGTGGATTTCAATATCAGGGCGATAGTCAAATTCATTTTCGAGGTAATCAAGGATGGCTTCGAT
>CAZBGG010000225.1:0-2391 GCA_964491305.1 uncultured Methanosarcinales archaeon | reverse complement strand
CTGGGATGGCATTATTATCGACTCAAGTAACCAGAAAAACGTAATGGATAATGTCGTAATTAAAGATGTAAAGGATAGAGACTCTGCCCTTATAATTAACGATGGAGCCTATCTCGACTTTACAAATAGCATAATTGAAAATAATGATGAATAGGTCTTGATGCTCGAAGATAAAACTAAAAAACTCTGCTTAAAACGCCCTGGTTTATTAATCAGGGCGTTCGCCAATTTTAGTTCTCCTGGAAATAGCTAAACAAGATTAGTTTAAATCTAAATTATAGCTATAAAAAAGGAATTTATCAAAAGATATTGAATTATATAATAACAGTAAATAAGTAATTAAGACTTTATTATAATAACTTTTTGAAAGTGTCTGCGTTTAGGAGGCAAAAATGAAAAAGATCTATAAAAATAAGCCTGAAATTTCAGAGGAAATAATGGCAAGCTGGCAGGAAACAGTTGATGTAATCGCCAGGATTGCAGAGGTGCCAGCAGCTTTAATCATGAAGGCTGAACCTCCATATATGAAGGTCTTTATATCAAGTGAAGTTGAAGATAACCCCTATGATCCAGGAGATAAAGAAGAGATGGCCGGGCTTTACTGCGAACATGTTATTAAGACCGGCGAGAGCCTTAATATTCCCAATGCATTAGTCGATGAAGACTGGAAGAATAACCCTGACATCAAGCTAGGCATGATCTCCTATTACGGTCTACCTGTATACTGGCCAGATCAGCAGGTATTTGGTACAATCTGTATTCTCGATACTAGTGAGCGCCATTTCAACCAGGAAATCATTGATTTAATGCATAGATTTAAAGATTCAGTTGAACTCTACTTAAAAATGCTATTACAGCAGGAAAATATTATAAAGCTTAAAGATAAGCTATTTGAGCGGGCAAAAGAATTATCCTGCCTGATCGAAATCAGCGAACTTTTAATTGAAAAGGATCTCAAGTTAGAAGAAATATTATTACAAGTTGCAGAATTACTTCCTGCATATTTCAAAAACCAGGAAAAGACAACAGTAACTATCAAATATAAATCAAACATCTATCCAGAAACCAAATCAGCAAATAGCAGTTTTACCTATCAACAAGATATTAATTGCGAAGATTGCCAGGATGCCTGGATAAGAGTTGATTTAGAAAGAAAAAATCCAGATAGAAATGATAAAGAAAAGCCAGAAATCCTTGCTGAAGAGAAAACTCTGCTCAAAGCTGTAGCCAATCAGCTTACCAGTATAATTGAACTAAAAGAAAAAGAGAAAAGCCTGGTCCTTGCTAGAAACCAACTCTTTACAACCCTGTATTCAATTGGCGATGGAGTTATCGTTACAGATGTAGAGGGCAGAATAACATTTATGAATAAAGTATCCCAGCAGCTAACAGGCTGGGAATACAGGCAGGCTGAAGACCTGCCAGTTGAAAAAGTCTTTAATATAGTTAATGCTAAAACCGGCAAAGAAGTTGATCCTCCAGTCAAACAGGTAATTGAAAATGGCATAACAGTCGGCCTTGCAAATGATACAACCCTGATAGCTAGAGACGGCACAACACACCAGATAGCCGATACTGCTGCACCAATCAGAGATCACAGTAATAGATTAACAGGTATTATTCTAGTCTTTTCAGATGTCACTGCTGAATATGAATACAGAAGTAAACTGGAAGAATCCCAGCAGGATCTCCTATATAAGCAGCAGTGGCTATCCTCACTCTTTGAAAATAGCAATGACCCGATAGCCAGACTTGATGCTGACCATAAAATAATAGATATAAACCAAAAATTTACTGAACTCTTTGGTTATCAGCTTGAAGAGATAAAAGGAATGGACTTAGACGATGTTTTAGACCAGCCAGAGCATAAAATTGCAAATAGAGAGGCAACCAGCAGATTTCTGGCCGGAAACCAGGTTGAATTAGAAGGGATTCGCTATAGCAAATCCGGGGAAAGAAAGGTCTGCCTTATCCGGGGAATACCAGTTATAATAAATGGCCAGATGGTTGGTGGTTATGCCCAGTATATCGATATTACAGCCAGAAAAGAGCAGGAAGAAAAATTAAGATATAACAGCACCCACGACTCTTTAACAGATCTATATAATAGGTTTTATCTGGAAAAAGAGTTGGTAAATCTAGATAGATTCAAAGAATGTCCGGTAAGCATTATAATGTTTGACCTTAATGGCCTGAAGCTAATTAATGATAGCTATGGCCATCGGGCAGGAGATCTATTTCTGATAGAATTTGCTGATATCCTGCGAGATAACTTTTCAGAACCGGCAATTGTTGGCCGCTGGGGCGGCGATGAATTTCTTGCTATTATTCCGGAGGACCTTACCCGGCAGGAAGTTGAGCAACTTGCAGAAAAAACAACCAGCCAGGAAA
>CAZBGG010000224.1:0-2406 GCA_964491305.1 uncultured Methanosarcinales archaeon | reverse complement strand
TCAACGCTATAAGCGTGATGCAAGGCAAGAAATGATGAAGGCAAGAAGTGCGGTACCTGTCTGGATTATGCCCCTGAACAAAATGATTGATAGCTTTCCAGCTTGGGGCGAACAGTTTGATTTAGTAATTGTTGATGAAAGCAGCCAGTTAGATATATTTGGTGTATTAGCTTTGTTTAGAGCTAAAAAGATACTTGTTGTTGGTGATGATCAACAGATTAGCCCGCAAGGTGTTGGTGTCGAAAAGAGTTCAATTCATAAGCTTATGGATGATTACTTAAAAGATATACAATATGGGAAACTATTTGAACCGCAGTATAGCTTATATGATTTGGCAAAGCAAGTTTTTCCTGGAGTTATTATGTTGAAAGAGCACTTTAGGTGTTTGCCAGAAATTATTCAATTTAGCAATGATAATATGTACCAGGGCGATATCTTGCCCTTAAGGCAGAAAGATGCAAGTTTGCCTGAAACCTGGGAGCCAATAATTCATAAGAAATTGGAAAATGGACACCGCACTCCCGGTACGAAAATAAATGAACCAGAAGCAGATGAGATAGTTGAAACGATAGTTAGCTGTTGCAAAGATAGTGCTTATGATGGAATGTCAATGGGGGTAATATCTTTACTGGGTAGTGAGCAAGGTCAATATATTGAACAAAAACTTTTTGAGGCATTGACACCTGAGGAGATTAAGCATAGGAAGATTCTTTGTGGTGACGCTTATTACTTCCAGGGTGACGAACGAGATGTAATATTCATGTCTATGGTTGATGCAAAAGGTGATAGCAGATTAGCTGTATTAAGTAAAAATGATGATTGGAAGCGTTTCAATGTAGCTGCCAGTCGTGCAAAGAATCAAGCATGGTTGTTCCACTCCCTCAACTTGGATGATTTAAACAAAAATGATGTCCGCTACCATTTGATAAGGTATTTCCAGAACCCCCACCGCTTGCAAAAAGAATACAGTAAAATAGAAGAGCTTTGTGAGTCTGATTTTGAAAGGCGTGTTTTAAAAGATCTTTTAAAGTTAGGATATACTGTAAAGCCTCAGGAAAAAGTTGGCCATAGGCGCATTGATTTGGTAGTCTTGGGTATGAATAATAAATTAGCTGTTGAATGTGATGGCGATGCATTCCATGGAGCTGAACAATGGGAAGAAGACTGGAACCGTCAGGTCGAGCTAGAGAATAAAGGCTGGAAGTTTTTTAGGATTCGTGGAAGTGCATATTACCGAGATCCCTTGAAAACCATTAATACTTTAGTCAATGTATTAGAAGATATGGGGATATATCCTCACAACAAATAATTATGGAGAATTACACCTAATGCCAACCTACTCATCAAACATTAAATCAATGGGGTTTTTATACCTTGAAACTAAAAAAGCTGCATCGCTCCGACTGCAGGGTTTGTCTGCCGATGAGATCAAGAAAAAATCATTACAGGAAAATATATTCCTTATGAAAACAGATATCCGCAAGCAGGAGGTTGCCTCTTACATAATGAACAGACTCAAAACGCTTGATGACTTTTTGCTGAGCAAGCTGGCAACCGGTAGTCTCAGCACAAGCAAGCTAGTTGCCTTTCTCTCCATTATTAAGACTGACCGCCTGCTATATGAATTTATGAGAGAGGTATTTGCTGAAAAAATTATGCTTATGGATTACACCATAACTGCTCGTGATTTCGATAGCTTTTTCCAAAGGAAAAGCGAGCAATCTGAAAAAGTTGCCTCCTGGTCAGATCACACCTATGGCAACTTAGCCAGAACCTATAAAAGTATTCTTATCAATGCTGGCCTGGCTAAAGAAGACAGCACAGATAAAAAGAAGCTTAATATAGCTAAACCTTTGCTTGAGCAGGAAATAATTGTCCACACCAAAGCAACCGGAGATTACGACTACCTGAAAACCATGATTGGAGGGCAGTAGCATGAAAACTATACATGAAAGGCTTGACCAAATACTCCCCAAAATCATGGATCAAAGATTCAGAGAAGGCAGGGGTTTAGGTAACGAAATCGGGTTTTATATTTTCGATTACGACCCGGAAGATGAACTTACAGTTAGGGAGCATATTGCCTTCCTCAAACAAAAAGTTAATAATGACAACTCAGAGATCACAATCAGGGAGTTTGATTTATTTGATCTAACCATCGAAATACTGGAAAGCAAAGGCTATCTCGAAAAGGTTTTTGCTATGGAAAGTGAGAAAGGTACATCAGCTATTTTAAACCCAATCAAGAACACTCTCCGGTTGACGCAGAATAACGATCTAATAGTAGATTACATCCGCACTCGCATTCAAGACAACGATGTGGTATTTCTCACCGGGGCAGGCAAAGTGTGGCCGATTATTCGCGCTCACACTCTTCTAAATAATCTTCATGCTGTAGTAGATAAT
>CAZBGG010000223.1:0-2413 GCA_964491305.1 uncultured Methanosarcinales archaeon | reverse complement strand
ACAATACACCTATTAAGAGTTTTTGTTACTGTGACATAATTATGGTTTAACACAATTATTTTGTCAAGCAATAGTTTTATATAGCTAAATTTTATTCGTTAGGTCAATGAAACCAAAAACCGGTGATTATGTAAAGATTGAGACGGATGAATCAGCATATGAAGGTATGCTAATGCCCAGGCCGGATATTCTTGAAGATGATACTCTGGTTCTTAAGCTTGAAAGCGGCTACAACATAGGAATAAAAAAGAATAAGATAAAAAAGCTTAAAAAAATCAAAGATTACAAACCCGGGCAAATAAAAAAAAAGCCATTAAAGGAAAGAAAAGACTTACCGGCGGTAAGTATACTTTCGTTTGGTGGAACCATTTCTTCTAAAGTAGATTATAGGACAGGTGGGACTTATGCAGACTACACTGCGGAAGATCTTGTAGAGATGATTCCGGAGATCTCAGAAACAGCAAACATTAAAGCCGAAATGATTATGGGGAAAATGAGTGAAGATTTTAGTCCAAAAGACTGGAACATCATGGCTGATAAAATAAAAGAGGAGATTGAAGGTGGTGCCGATGGGGTTGTTATAACCCAGGGAACTGACACTTTACATTATTCTTCTTCTGCCATGAGTTTTATGCTGCAGGGTTTACCGGTTCCTATAGTATTCACGGCATCCCAAAGAAGCATAGATAGAGGTTCAAGTGATGCATTCATGAATCTATTTTGTGCAGTAAGTACGGCTGCGAATTTTGATGGTGCAGAGGTCTTAACCTGCCTTCATGGGACAAGTAGCGATGATTATTGTCTTTTAATAAGGGGAAATAAAGTAAGGAAGATGCATACTTCGAGAAGGGATGCATTCAGACCGGTTAATTCGATTCCCCTTGCAAAAGTTTATTCCAATGGGATAATTGAAAAAATACATGATAATTACAAGAATAGGGATAAGGACTCAAAGGTTCAGTGTAAGAAGGGATTCTTCAAAAAAACGGGATTACTTTATGTTTATCCTGGTTTTGATCCAAGAATTATTGATTACTATATTGATAAAGGGTACAAAGGCATGGTGATTGGTGCAACAGCCCTGGGGCATGTAAATTCGCAAGGAGAGGACAATGTTATACCATATATTGAAAAAGCAATCAATAAGGGAATGGTGTTTGTAATTGCATCACAGACATTATATGGTTCTACACATAGGTATGTTTATTCTAACTTAAGAAAGCTATCAATACAACTGGGCTGTGAATTCGCAGAGGATTGCACTCCGGAAGTGGCTTATGTTAAACTTGGCTGGGCCTTATCAAACACAAGAGGGCCTGAAGAAGCAAAAGCCTTATTTAACAAAAATATCGCATATGAATTCAGCGAAAGAAGTAGTTATGAAAGTTTTCTCTACTAAAAAAATCTTTGATTAAGTGCAATAACTAAAGAATTCTTTAAGAGGACAGCCTTCACAAGAATAATAGCCGCTGTTATCCAAAATAGTTAAGAATCCTATCATTAACACTGCTATTTTTTTCCCAACACTTCTTTTGTTTTGAAATAACCACTTGTAACTTTGGCTTAATAGAACTGAACTCCTCAAAGAAAATCCTGATAAATTCTGCGTTTTCTTCATTACTTTCAGAAAGACTTACCAGATCGGAGTGCTTTACCAAAACCATTAATCGCTTGTAAATCTCAAAACAATTCATTCTGTCTTCTTCGGTAAAAAAACTGTTCTCATAAAGTGAAATGGCTGTTGTGTCCGGTTGAACAACTGAATCCAATATTTCTATATATTTACATATTTTTTCAAGGACCTTTTTCTTAATTATAATCAGGATAGATTCATTGTTTTCAAAAGAAGATATCTCAAGATACTGTTTTATCTCATCAAGTTCAGGAAGGCCATACTCCTTCTTATATTTCTCATAGATGTCCTTATGATTTTTTTCTTTAGCCATCTGAAAATTTCCGAAAAAACATTTTTAATTTAAACTTTTCGAATATAATACTCCAATATATCTTATTTACAATCCAATTTTAAAACAAAAATGTTTTAAATCAAGTACTTTACCACTTTCCCCGTATATGGGGGTAATTGTTAATGGAAAGGAAATTAAAAGTTAAACTTCTTACTAATACACCGGTACCTGCTAATGTTGTCGCGAGGTCTGCTAGGCTATGTTATTCTGCTTCGGAAATTGATGATCTTGTTGAACAGATGGATGATGCTAAATGTGAAAAGCTTTTGAAAAAGCTCATCCAGCTGGGTCATGATAGTCCGTTGGAACATGCTTCTTTTACCTTTGCAATAGAAGGGATCAGTCGTGCTTGCTCGCATCAGCTGGTGAGACACAGGATAGCGTCTTATTCCCAACAGAGCCAGCGATACGTCGACAGTTCTGATTTTTCTTATATAATTCCTCCT
>CAZBGG010000222.1:0-2438 GCA_964491305.1 uncultured Methanosarcinales archaeon | reverse complement strand
AATAAGATATAGTACCAATTCACAGATTTCTTTAAATCGAGCACATTTTTTCCGTATGAAGAAAGCCTATCTTTAGCTTCTTTTTCACTAAGGCCTTTTTCTGAACCATTTACCTTGTTAAGAACTTCATCAACAGTTCTTAAGTGCCAAAACTTATCATCATTTATTTCTGGATTCCTTTTTACGTCAAATTTTTCAACCATTTTTAGTTATGTCTTGAATTTTTTTGTTTAATATCACTAAAACCAAATCTGTAATGGCCCTGTTTTGAAAAATGGAATTTATTAAATGTATCTTTTCCATTAATTTCTTTTTTCCATAGATCCACATAGCCTCTTTATTCTCTTTTTTTTCTAAGAGAAACCTATTCAATTACACGGAAGCAGTTTATATATAAATTTTACGTTATTTCCAGAAACAAAATCGAATATTGAATATTTTTGTGAGTTTTTGGCCAAAATTTAGTTGATTTCACAGGATTAAAGAACATACTCTTAGTCTTGGTACTGTTTTAGAGTTAGGTTACTTTCTCCAACAAAAATTATTTAAACATTTTCCCCATACCCTACTATATAGTGGATAATAGGGCAAGGAGGAAAGCGGATGACCAAAAGAAGCGTGAATGAAGATCTCGCAGCTTGCATAGAAGATTTCACTTTTTCAAAGGATATTTCCAATTCTCTTGAAGAAAAAATAGATGAACTTCCTGGTTTGCACAATGATTGCCATTATGTCAGATTAAGAGATATTTTATCACTTATAGTCGATGAGAATAACATAGATAGAGAGAGATATCGAATCATTAAAAGGAAGAAAAAAGGAAATCTTAGAGGGCAATCCCTACTGGAGAAGAAGCACAAGAGATTATATCATGTAAAGAGAGATAATGTACAATCATTGATTAAGAATCTATTTCTAGATAGACCTGAAAAAATGGGCATTTATCTAAGCTGCCTGCAAAGCAGGCTGGAAGAGGACCAAAAACAAGAAAGTAAACTACAGAAAGCAAGATTAGACAGACACACAAGAGATATCCTTTCACAATATGCAATTGACAACAGTAATGATAATAATGATTCAATCGAATTTTCTGATTTAGTAAGAACAATTATTCCAGAAACAAGCAATAGAAATATACTTCATAATAAAATTTATCAACTAAAAAAAAGGATGAAAGAAGGAAAACTCAGAAAAGTTGAAAATATTTTATATTCTGAAGAAAAAAACAACAAGGAGAGGCTGCTCGTCCCTTTAGAAAATGTTGAATATGTAATGGAATGCATATTGGAAAGCAGTAGAAAAGAAACAGTAAATAACCTGATAGAAAACATGTCCAGTTACATGAAGAAAAAAAATGACAGAGATTTTGCGAATAACAGAGCCGGAAAAAAACTTACAAGAGGTCATAGTGAGCATCCTGATGACTGTAACAATGAACCCACCTACACAGACGAAAGAACTATAGATATATTTGATAGTGATGCAAGAGAGAATCTTTTAAATTACCTGAAAGATAATCAACACAAAGACAGCGGACTAATTAAATTATCAAAGGTCTTAAGACTATTCTACCCTGAAAATACGTCGGAAGGAACGGTATACCAGAGAGGTATGTATTTGAGAAGAAAACTGGAAAATGGGGAGTTGGGAGGTTTAGAAGGAATCCTTCAGGAAAACCAAATTGGCGGAAAAGAAAAGTTTATGGTTCCAATTGAAGAAGCAGAACAAGTAATAAGATATGTAATAGAGATTTCCAGAAGTAAAGCAAAAAAGCACTTCATCGAAAATATTTCAAAATATAATACGACAGAATCGCCAAAATATCAGGGAAGCCAAGGAAAAATAGTACAAGATTACATCAGAACACGATTTTCACAATTTAACTCAAATGAACAAGAATACATAATAAATCAACTGTCAGATTGTGATGAGTATACCTCACGTGTAAAATTACTACATAAAGCAATCAATGCTTATATAAGCCTTGGCAGAGAAGACAGAACACACTTTACAAAAAAAGAAGTCGCAGATTATATATCTTCGGAAATTGATGTTCCTAGAGAGAGGGTGGAGGAGCTCATTCCAAGAGAAATGTGTACACGCATAATAGGCACAAAAGATCTGGTAAATAGAAATAATTTAGGTTACATCACAGAAAAAATATTAGAGCAAGAAGAAAACAAAGAACCATGTGCAAAGAACAAAGAAGGATACATCTTCATCCCAAGTGATAGTTTGAATATAACAAAAGCCCGAGAATTTTTAAAAAAAATGAACCCATACATAACAGGCGATATTATAAAAAAAGTCTTGAAAGACACACCTACTAATGAAAGATTTACGAAAAAGTTATTTAACCCAACAGATATTATAGACAGCTACCTTCAATTAAGTGATGAGCATTTTGAAAAACTTAGAAAGGAAGAACAATTCCCATA
>CAZBGG010000221.1:0-2438 GCA_964491305.1 uncultured Methanosarcinales archaeon | reverse complement strand
GGCTCTATCTAAAGAAAACGGAAAAATAGATGGAATAAGTGGTGCAACCATATCATCAGAAGCGGTGGTAGAAGGAGCTAAAAAAGCATTTGAATTGGTTGAGAAAAATGAATAAAAAAGAAATATTTGTTGAGCCATTAATTAAAAAAAATCCTATTTTTGTTCAACTTTTGGGACTATGCCCTAGCCTAGCTGTTACCAGTACGCTAGAAAATTCTTTGGGCATGGGAGTCGCAACATTATTTGTCCTTCTTATGTCAACATTCATCGTATCATTATTGAGAAATTTTATCCAAAAAGATATAAGGATACCTGCCTTTATTGTAATTATAGCAAGCTTTGTTACACTAGTCAGCATGTACATGCAGGCCTACTTTCCTATCCTACATAACAACCTAGGCGTATATGTCCCATTGATAGTGGTTAACTGCCTGATACTGGGAAGAGTACTTTCATTTTCTTACAAGAACGGACCAAGTAACTCATTTATTGACGCGATGGGGACAGGATTAGGTTTTACAGGTGGTTTAGCACTAATCGGTTTATTGAGAGAAATCCTGGGTACGGGAGAAATCAGTCTGTTTGGAAATGTATTGCTAAGCATACAGATTCCCACTTTTCACATAATGATATTGCCACCAGGGGCTCTTATAATAACCGCACTCATCTTGGCAGTAATCAAATATACTAAGGAAAACATAAAAGGTACAGAATAATGGAAGCGATACACATTATCATAAGCGCAATATTTGTAAACAACGTAATACTTATACAGTTCTTAGGCTTGTGCCCATTTTTTGGAGTTTCTGGAAAGCTTAAACCGGCAATCGGTATGAG
Organism: uncultured Methanosarcinales archaeon; assembly: GCA_964491305.1. GTDB lineage: Archaea > Nanobdellota > Nanobdellia > Woesearchaeales > DSVV01 > CAZBGG01. Next base: position 1,601 of record CAZBGG010000221.1, on the reverse strand, counting down.
CGCGGCAGTGATATTAGTGATGACTCTTGCTTCCATGATAACATGGATGATTTATCGGCTGATTTTAGAAAGATTCAGCGTAGAATTTCTTGAAATAATATTATTTATATTTGTTATAGCCTCCATTGTTCAGATACTTGAGCTTTTAATGAAAAGATACATACCCTCACTACACAAGACACTGGGAATATATCTACCCCTTATAACCACCAACTGCGCAATCTTAGGGGTCGCCTTCTTGAATATTATGAATGAATATACCTTTACCTCAAGTATTATCCATGGTTTTAGTTCAGGAATTGGATTTATGATAGCTCTACTTTTGATGGCAGGAATAAGAGAAAGATTAGACCTTGGGGATGTGCCAAAGTCTTTTAAAGGAGTCCCAATAGCCTTTATGACAGCAGGTATAATTTCACTCGCTTTTTTGGGCATTGGAACATTTTTGAGTTAAAATGATTGAAATATTGCTGATAACGGCTGCATTAGCCATCTTCTTTGGCATAATAATTAGTTTATTCTCTACTGAAGAAAAGGGGTTGAAGAGTAAAATAACTGAAATACTGCCCAATAATAACTGTGGCAGTTGTGGTTATGCAAGCTGCGAAGAGTATGCCAAAGCCCTTGAGAAGGATATAACACTTATTGGCAAGTGTCCAGTCGGAGGCAAAGCTATGGCTAATAATCTCAGCTCTTTGTTAAACTCTGAAAATAAATTTACAGGAAAGACCGCTACGATTATTTGCAGCAAAGGTAGCTTAGAATTAGGTGAGTACCATGGTTACAAAAGTTGCGCAGCAGCTAGCCTTATCAAACCCTTCGAATGCAAAAATTTTTGCTTAGGATATGGTGATTGTGCAAAAGTATGTGAGTACAGAGCAATCACGGGAGAGGGAGAAAACATAAACATCAATCCTCATAAGTGTGTCGGCTGCGGAAAGTGTGAAGGAGCCTGTCCTTTAAAAATAATAAAGATTCTAGAAAAAGGGGCAATTTATGTTAAATGCTCAGGCGGCGATAGTAAGTGCAAGAACAGGTGTATTGGTTGTGGATTGTGTGTAAAAAGCTGCCCGAATAATGCTATAACAATTAACAAAAAGCTAGCAACCATCAATCAAGATAACTGCACAAGATGTGGGAATTGTATAGATAAATGTCCCAAAAAAGTAATAAAAATATCGCAATAGAGAAATCAAATTTTAAAGAACAAGAATTGTCATCATTATTTCTTCAAAATATACTTTAGGTTACTAACCCTGAAAATATAGCTATGGAATAAATCCACTGTGTAAGTATTTCTTTATATCTGAGCACAGCTCTTTAACAAAATATTTATAAAATCATTAAAAATCTCAAACAACTAACCGGTAGCTTGCCAAGTAAATTTTACTTAATCTTCAAAGATAAAAAAGGCAGGCATCCAACGCATAAGCTTTGAATAAGACTTTATGTGGGAGGCAATAAAATGGGTATTGAAAAAGTAGAAGTGTTAGTTGAAGGCGGGAAAGCAACAGCATCTCCACCGCTAGGTCCTGCCTTAGGGCCGATGGGAGTAAACATAGGACAGGTAGTCGCAGACATAAACAAAAAGACAGATGACT
>CAZBGG010000220.1:0-2450 GCA_964491305.1 uncultured Methanosarcinales archaeon | reverse complement strand
GTGTTAAGCCATAATTTCTTCTTTAGGGTGTATTTCATTCTTTTTCCTCACAATACACCTATTAAGAGCTCTTGTCACTGTGACATAATTATGGTTTAACACACAATTTAAATTTTAAGAAAGATTTATATACTTTCTCTACAAAGACTTAGACAAGAGGTGATGATATGGAATTTAATATTAGAGGCACAACAATGCAGGTTGTTGATATTCAGCTTAATGAAAGCGAATCTGTTTTTACTGCGGCAGGTGGTATGTCGTGGATGAGTTCAAACATTAAGATGGAAACGGATTCCAAAGGTGGATTATTTAAAGGGATTGGAAGAAGTATGAGTGGTGAATCTTTTTTCATGAACATATATACTTGTGAGCAAGGTACAGGTGTTATTTCTTTTGCTGCTGATGCTCCTGGAAAAGTAATTCCAATGAGGCTTGAGCAGGGGAAAAGTATTATATGTCAACAGGGAACTTTTTTAGCAGGCGAATATTCGGTTAGTATTCAGGTACACTTTACAAAAAGGCTTGGTGCAGGCTTTTTTGGTGGTGAAGGATTTATACTACAGAAAATAAGCGGTCCTGGTCAGGTTTTCTTAGAAATATGTGGAGAAATTACAGAATACGAATTGCAGGAAGGGCAGGTTCTAAAGGTTGATCCGGGTCATATAGGTGCTTTTGAAGAAAGTGTAACTTATGATATTACTACTGTAAGTGGCCTTAAAAACAAGCTTTTTGGGGGAGAGGGATTCTTCCTTGCAACTGTCCAGGGGCCTGGCAAGGTTTGGCTTCAGAGCATGCCGATGGACAAACTAGCCAAGAGAATAGCGAAATCTTTGCCTAGTAAAAGAAGAAGAAGTTAAATACAAGATGTTTGGGGAAATTTATTTTTTAATTATATTTTTTGCATTTTTTGGTGTATTTGTTTTGTTATCATTATTTACAGCGATTTATTATTTATTTAGGAAAAAAAAGACACTAAGGGAATTGCATCCTTCAAATACTTCTTTTAAAATTAGTCAAGGCAGGGAGAGCAACAAAAAAGAGTAGATTAAAACCCTTTATAGGTGGTTCATCAGCTTGCAACTAATAGATGAGGAAATTTTTGTTATTCTGATGATTTCAGTGCCACGTCAATATCATTTCTGCTAACCGAGCATCCCGATAGCTTTATGGCCCATAGAATCCCTTCAAGAACAGAAGACCTTATGTTACCAACTCCTTCTATTTTTTCTTCTTCCTTTATGATATATTCATCAAGAAGGCCAAGTTCAAATGCCACAAAACCAAGCTCAAATGACCTTATTACATTCAACCCCGATATCTCTTTGCTTATTTTCTCTATGTTATCTCTATTAACCTCGATACTAGTGTGAAGTTTCTTTTCAAGGTGGTCAACCAGAGAATAAGGGTTTTCGATTAAAACTCTGGTTGTTCTTTCATCAATTACAAGAGTGTCGGAGCCTAGTGCCAAAGCACTTGCAATCGCTTCCATTTCTCCTATATGTACTATACTAATGTAATTTCCTTTAGCGATAAAGCATTTGTTTGCTATGCTGAGGAGTTCTTCTGCTTTTCTTTTATTTTCTTTTCGTTCATAGAACTTCAGGGTGCCATCCATGAAAAGAGGCAGGATCTGAAGGGCTTCAAATTTGTACTTTTTTGTGGATAAGGGCTTTTCAATCAACTCCTTGTAAACTGAAGGACATACATAGAATTCTGTTTTAGACTTATCCTTAAGTGGCTTCAATAACTTCAACAAATTGTTGAGGGTTAGGCTTATAATGGGGCCTGTATCAAAAACAATCGCTTTATTCATTTTTCAGACAAAATATTGATCTTGTGTGATTAAGTCTGTCTTGCAGACTGACTCCTCCTCCAATATCTTTTTCGTAAATATTGGTATTTCCAAGGTACTTTATAAGTTCCCATTGACTGAGGTTAAAAAGCTCAGCTGTTCTTGCCAGTGAAATTCCGTGTTCATAAATTCTGCTTCCTTTCTTTATTCCTGCCTGGTTGAAGATGTGCCTTACATACAGGTCCATTTTTTTATCATATTCGCATATGCAATCGACAACTTCAGATAAGTGTTTTTGGTAATTTTCATTATCATTATTTTCAAGGCTTTTTTTTGCATCTTCTAGGTGGTTTGCTAAATCAGCTGATTCAGGCTTTTTCCTATCAATTGTTTTTGATAATGCATATACCACCACTGCTATATTTATTGAATCCTTGTCTTGAAAGATGGAAGAATTATGCACAGTCTGATTGCTTAAATCTCTTAAGGATTTACTATCATTATTTCTCAGGAAAACTATGGCTTCCGCCAAAACATTAATTATATCATTTTTTACTTCTTTGTTCATGCTCTTATTTTTAATTTATTAGTATTTAAGTTTTTTGAATTATTGTTGGATTTCTAAAGACTCTGAGCTTTATAAAAACCTTTGCTTATT
>CAZBGG010000219.1:1514-2478 GCA_964491305.1 uncultured Methanosarcinales archaeon | reverse complement strand
TTGTGGTATAATTTTTAATAGTTAGAGAAAAGAACAACTGAAAGACTTACACAAAATTACAGTTAAATTTTTAAAGGGGGGGATGCTTATAGACATGGGGGTAGAGATTAGTCAATCAAAATGGGATAGAGAAATTGGAGGGTCAGAACACAGCTTTTAAGTAAAATGTAAATGTCTGGTGTTGAGTTTTTAAGCATTGAAGAAGTAAGCAGTGAGCAGTAAAAATAAAAATTTGGAGGTTTCACAATGAAAAAATTTATGGTTCTTTTTATGATGGTAGCTATGGTTATGGGATTTAGTTTTTCTGTTATGGGTTATACAAATCCTCTATTTGAAGGTCAAACAGTTCAGGAACTTGACTTAGGCGGAGCTCTGGATACTGAAATAGAGGTAAGAGCTAATGGTGGAGGAGATGATGAAGTTTGGTTAAAAGGAACACCTGTATTATACTCAAATGATGGAAATAGATTAATGAATATTTTAGAAACAGCATTTGGAGAAGCTGGACGAGTTCATGAAGGTTCTTCAGCGACTGACACGGAAAGTAATCTAGGTCAATTTACTGTTGAGACAAATACACCTATCGATATAAATTTGGAGTTTGTAGATGATGGTAATTGGTTAAATTCTGACACTATTTTTGCAGTGTGGGAAAGACCCAATGATACAAACCCAGCTGATTTCGCAAGCTTTAACATTAATGCAGCAGCATTAGGAGCTATGACTGGTATAGATGTTGGTCCTGGACCCGCTCCTGCTTTAACACATGAGACACTGGGAGGATATGTTGGCATACTTGGAAATTTTGAACACGAAGCTTGGGAGGGTTTTGGGAATCAAGCAACAATAAAGCAAAGTTTTGAACAATGTGCAACCAGATTGTATGAATTGTATATTGGTTTTCATTTAGATAAAGTGACTCAACAGGAAGCAGGCACCTATACTGGTATAGTTGAAATAACTC
>CAZBGG010000219.1:0-1504 GCA_964491305.1 uncultured Methanosarcinales archaeon | reverse complement strand
CTCTCTCTCATGATGCAGACTTGATTCCAGCTGATGGGTAAACGCTGGTTTGGCTTATATGTCTGATTTCCCAGCTTAAACGTGTATTATTAGAGTTAACTGACTGCTGGATGGGAAAATCTCTGGATGTCACTTTTGGAAGAGTCCAACATAACTCGAGTTATGTTGGACTCTTCCAAATAATATTTTTAATTTATAGGACTTATTCTCTAAAATACAAGAATACATTTGGGTTTGAAGTATTTAAGTAAAATTTTAAACCTGGGGGCTTGAATAATGAACAAAAAAATTATTGTTTCCTTAGTTTTTTCATTATTTTTTATTTTTGCTATTTCAAATTGCGTTAGTGCTTTTGGTGTCAGACCACTTTCAATTGAAAAAGAAATGAGCCCTGGAGATACTGAAGATTTTATCCTTATATTAGAACCTGGTGATAAACAAACGAATTTAAATTTAAATTTGTATGGTATGAAACAAAATTTAGATGGTTCTCTTTCTTATGTTGCAGGTGATTCTTTAAACAACCCGGCTATTGAGTGGGTGGAAATCCAACCGACTGCTACGGTCCCCCCCGGGGAAGAAAAAATTATTGAGGGCTCTATAAATTTACCATTTGATGCTAGCGGTTTTCACTCCGTAATTGTTATGGTACAAGAAGAGTTGAAAGAAGAAACAGGGTTGCAAATTAGAATCAGATATGCTATTAGAATCAATATAAATATTCCTCAGCCCTGGCTCAGAGAGAGGATGAATGTGATTGATTTTTCTCTGGGGCCGGATGGCAGAGAAAGGCCCGAATTAGTGGCTCATATTGAAAATCCATCCGATCTATCATACGGGGCATATGGTGAGGTTACCATCAGAGATGAAAACCGACGGTTGGTGGAAAGAGTGGTGCTGGGAACTGCCAGGGGCAGGGAAGGAACGAGAATATATCCCGGAGCGGAAGTCAAATTCAGAAACACTGTATCTGCTCCTCTTATGGCAGGGGATTATGATCTCAGGCTCTTTATGCGTTATGGTGATGGAAGACAGTTGATTCAAAGCCAGCAGATAACTCTTGGTGATGAATTTGTGACTCCGGATACACTCAGATATTTGGAAATCAACCCCCAATCAATATCATCTGCAGTGAGATTGGGAGGGGCGGACACCAATCCTATCCAGCTGCAAAACAGAACCGGAGAAACGCTTTATTACAGTGTGGAACAGCAGGAAATTGCACCCGGCTACGATCATTCCATATTTGAGAATCTGGAGATGCAGCTTATGGGTTCAGGCCGAAATACACTTTTACCTCGGGGACAGGATAGGCTTATGGCATTCATTCGTTCCAGCAGAGAGGAAGAAGAGGGCGGTTATTATGGGAACCTGGAGCTGACTGTTTATTCAGAAAATGGGGAAGTGCTGGAGACTCATATTATTGAAATGGAAGCTCTGGTAGGAGAAGAGGAAATTTACTCTGTTAACCTGCGTGATCTTCAGGCTCACTCCGATGAGGCCG
>CAZBGG010000218.1:0-2487 GCA_964491305.1 uncultured Methanosarcinales archaeon | reverse complement strand
TTGTGGAAATCAGTAAAAATCGTAAAATTCAAAGGAAAAAGCTTTATAGATGGTTAAGTTTCTACAAAAAACTAGGTGGGTTGGGCTTAGAAAATAAGCCAAGAGAAACCAAGCCAAACGATATAAACCCTAAGTTTGAAGTTTGTTTGAACAAATTTTGGCATCATAATAAATATGGCACTCAAAAGATGAAGTTTAAATTAGACAAATTAGGATTTACCGTTTCACAACAGCAAATCCAAAAAATTTACATCAAAAACGAACTTAAAATGAACAGAAGAAAAAGGTCCAATCAGATAAAATTTAGGACCTATGAATGGCCTGAACCAAATAATCTTTAGCATACTGATTGGACAATTTGTCCTTTTACAAAAAAACAAATGAACACTTTTATTAACAACCATAATAACATTTGTGCGGTTCAGCTAAAAAAATTTAAATTGAATAAACATTTCTTCAGCTTATGGACAAACTATCTGAATGGGTTGAAGATATAAACAGGTCTAAAAAATCAATTATTGTCGAAGGAAAAAATGACATAAAGGCCTTGCTTGAAATTGGCGTGACCAATGAAATACAGCCACTCAGCAAGAAGCCGATATATAAAGTGGTGGAAGATTTCCATTACAAAGATGTTATAGTTCTTACTGATTTTGACAAAAAGGGTAAGGAACTTTATGGAAAACTAAATAGTGGCCTACAATCCAGAGGAGTTAAGGTGGATAAGACATATAGGGAATGGCTACAAAAAAACATAAAAATCAGTCATATTGAAGGCATTAATAAGTGAGAAATCCAGTATAACACAGCTTTTTGACTTTTGCAATAACCAAAACCAAGCCATGGCCCGCGGTTTAATCTATTTCAACCGTGATCTTCTTATCTTTAAAGTTTATCTCTTTTATAATTTTGTGATCTTTTAATTTGTTTTTTATTTCCTTCTGAGAGTAATTTTTAATTATATCCTGCATTTCATTTATCAGTGGTTCAATAAGGGTATAATTGTTGTACAAGACCTCTCCTTTCTTTTGATTTTCAACTACTTCTTCACTAAGCTTTTTTATATGTTCTTCCTGCTGTTTTATCTGGGATTGGATCTTTTTTTTTTCTTTCTCATATGGTGCAAGCTTTTTGGTCATTTCAGAATCAATCTTGGCGGAAGCAAAAACATTATCAAGCGCGGAATTAAATGTGTCAAATTTTTGATGTTTTCCTTCAACAAGCGTCTGCAGGTCCACTGGGATGATATGTTTTGCTTCTTCCCCTTCGTATATCACTTTTGGGCAAAGAGGTTCGCTTCTGAATTTTTCAAGCGTTTCAAATATATTCCTTTTCTCTTCTTCGTCTATGTAATATTTGTTTTTATCAATATTTGCTCTAAAACATATTTCTTCAGCATATTTACCGCCTAAGCCCAAATCCAGGGCAAGAGTTTTTACAATAGACTCCTTGTCAGAATTCTCAACGCACCTTGAGAAATCTTCCAAAGTCATCGTAAGAGGATTGAACTCTCTTTTTGGATAATCGTAAACAACATTTCCCCTTAAGGTTCTGTCCTTCCAATTCTGTGTCTCCAACAAGGACCTAATGTTCAGATTGCTTTCTGCAAGAACCATATTGCCTTTTGAAAAAAATTCCATTATTAAGTGTAACTCTCCTTTTTTTGTTTGGAAAACAAAATCAACCACCCTCTCAAATCCAAACTGCCTTATATCTCTCAAAAAACCCCCGCTTAGATGCTTACGAAGAAAAAGACAAAACTGAGGAGGATGCATGGGCATCTCTTCTTTAAATTCGGTAATGTACATTACATTTGGTAGCATAATCTTTAGCATATGTTTTCCTTTAGAAGGGACATGAAAAGTGAATAAAAAATCCTTTTTTGATGGCTGAAATATTTTATCCGCTCTCGCATCTATTAGTGTTTCCTTCATTTCCTTAATTAAGAAATGGATATCAAAGGCAGATAATTGGTATTGCATATAATCAGGGAACTTCTCCGTTTATTTAAAAATGTTTGGCTAAACATCAAAGAATATACTGCCTACAAGTCATACTAAAGGTTAATATGAACCAAGAAAACAAAATCTCCCGCAGAATTTGACCTATCAAATAAATGAAGTCATCATGCCCGTAATTGCATAGACATCAATTACCTTGATAAATACTGAGACAATTAACAGAAACAGGAAAAATATTATTATAGCAGAGATAGAAGGGATTAAAATTATTGAAAAAAAAGCTCTCCTTCTGCTTATGTTGTGCAAATCTGAAACACCTATAGTTTTCACAATTATTACATGGAACAAACCTGCTAAAAGAACAAGAGCCTTTAGAACAGAATATAGAATCGCAAAAAAACCACCATCGCCCCTAAGAAAACTTATTAAAATTTCAGTAACAAGGTCAAAAAGACAAAATATCAGAAGATAGGTTACGCCTATAACCAGAGAATAGGACGCTGCCTTGAAAGTTTTTAAAAAATCA
>CAZBGG010000217.1:0-2503 GCA_964491305.1 uncultured Methanosarcinales archaeon | reverse complement strand
CAATAAGGTTGCGGAAGATGCAAAATTCTGTCCGGAATGTGGCTGTTCTTTAAAACCACAATGTGGTAATTGTAATGCAGAAATACAAGCAGGAGCAAAGTTCTGCCCTGAGTGTGGCAGTCAACAATAATATTTTGATAAAGGCAAAGTCGGTTGGCTTTGCCTTTCGATTTACTTTTAAAGAAGGAGGGTTTTAAATGTCTGAAAATGGCAATGTAAATTCAGAAGTTTATGCATGTAATGGGTGTGGTGGCCCAACAGGGTTTGATCCTAAAAGCCAAAATCTTAAGTGTGAGTATTGCGGGCACACCACGGAGATAGAAGTTGAAGAGGTAGAAATAAAGTCATATTGTCTTAATGACGGTATAGAGGAGTGTGATACTAACTGGCAAGAAGAAACCAAGGTTCTTCATTGTGATAATTGTGGAGCAGGTAGTGTTTTGTGTGGCACAACCAAGGCGCAAGTATGTCCTTTCTGTGATTCTTCTCATGTAAGAGATATTGCTGAAGATGCGGGAATTAAGCCTGAACTGATGATTCCCTTTAAGGTGAGTAGAGATGATGCAAGGGAGAGTTTCAAGAAATGGATTAAAGGCAAATTTTTTGCTCATAATGATGCTAAAGATGCTAAAAGAGTTGATGCTCTTGCAGGGGTTTATGTGCCATTTTGGTTGTATGATGTAGATACCCATACTCAATATACAGGTTCAAGAGGAAGACGGGTTAGGAGTAGGAGTAGTAGAAGAGGAAATAGTTCTAGGATACGTTGGAAACGAGTGTCTGGAGAATATGATAAGTCGTTCAGGGACTTTCCGGTGTGTGCCTCTTCACGTATTAGTGATGAAGATTTATCAGAGAAGAAGTTAGATTTTAACTATAATGAGTTAACCACTTACAGTCCTGCATATCTGGCAGGCTTTACTGCAGAAAGGTATGAGCAAGATTTGGAAAGTGCTTGGGTGAAAGCGAAGAAAGCTATGGAGAAGGTGATCCGCCGAGGCGTTAAACGAGATATCGGTGGTGATAAGCAACGCATTCATTCAATGGATGTGAATTATTCTGAACCTAAATATAAGCATGTGTTGTGTCCAATGTGGGTTTCTGTGTTTAAATATCAAGACAAAGAATATCCCTTTATAGTTAATGGGCAAACCGGGGAGGTAGAGGGTAAGTATCCCTTGAGTTACCCCAAAATTGCAGGGGTGGTTGCAGGAGTGGTTGCCTTAATATCTCTGTATTATTTTTATGTTTAGGTAAATTGGTAGTATTTTCGGTTTCTTGCAAAATAGGAGCAGGAGGATGGTTTACATATAAAGTGTTCCTTCTTATGCTTCTATTTGAAAGGAGGGGTGTTTGTGAGTAAGGGAATTAAATTGGTCATCAGTATAGTGTTAATTGTTTTGGTATCAATCGTTACAGTTTATGGAGTATTACAAGATAGTGGTGATGTGAAATTAACTGAAGAAGTAGATAAATCAACAGGAAAGGATTCTCCAACAAGTGAAAGTAGAGGGAAGGTTGATATAGTAGAAGATGATATGATGTATGATGCAGTAGAAGAAAGTGTGGAAGGTGAGGTTTCTTCTAACGATGTTTCTGGTAATAGTGGGGAACATCAAAGGAAACTTATTTCTAATGGCATAATTGAGATTATGGTAGAAGATGTTGTTGCTGTTGATAAGGAAATACGTGATTATGTAGATCAAATAGGTGGTTTTATCGAAAGTTCTTCTTTCGAAACGATGGAGGGGGATGAGGTTTATGAAAGTTCTATCACGGTAAGGGTGCCTCAAGAACAGTTTGATGAAACCATGCTTTACTTAGATGGCAAGGGACGTGTTCTTTCTCAGGAGACTTCGGTTGAAGATGTAACGGAAAAACATCTTGATTTAACAGCAAGGATAAACAATTTAGAAACTCAAGAGGAAAGATATTTAGAAATGATTGATATTGCTAATGATATAGAGGAAATGCTCCAAATAGAAGAAAGGCTTGCTGATATAAGAGGACAAATTGAAAGGCATCAAACTCAATTAGATAATTTGGATGATAGTATAAGTTACTCTACTATTGAAATCCAACTAGTTGAAGAACGAGAAATATATGAGGTTACTTTTCATGCCAACGGAGGCATGTTTTACGGAGTGGCATCTGATAAAGAAGAAAAAAGCATAGATGTTGTAGAAGGTGCCTTTATAGATGATTTTCCGGAGGCATTCAAGGAAGGTGATCGTGATTATGAAGTAAAAGAGTGGAATACACAGAAAGATAGTGACGGTAAAAAACTGAGGGATGATACGCCTATTGAGAAGGATATGAAAGTTTATGCCGTTTGGGAAGATATAACTGAATCCGAAGGTTTTTACACTGAGGCTTTCCGTGATTTATCTCATAATGTGCGAGAATCTTTCTTGTTGGGCGTTAATACTTTGATAAAACTATTTACTTCATTATTATCAGTAGTAGTTTTGGTGCTACCCTTTATTGTTGTTTTTGGATTTAT
>CAZBGG010000216.1:0-2504 GCA_964491305.1 uncultured Methanosarcinales archaeon | reverse complement strand
ATATCGAAAAGCGCCCTGGCCGAATTCTCGAAAACCTCCTTCATGTTTTTACCGCGCGCCTCAAACATAACATCCGAAGTAAGGTCTTTTATAAAAAAATAATCTTTCATTTTAAGGAAAAGAAAAAAACAATATATAAAATGTTTGCTATTCTTGTGAAGACAAAACGGAATTCATACAAAAACCCGTTAGTACTTTTTCAGTAAACTTGGTACCGCTGCGCCAATTGCACAAGGAAATGAATTAAGTATCAAGAGCGAAACAATATTTTCCAAATCGTTTCCAATCAAGGGATGACTGTTCAGGTTCAGTAGAAAAATTAGGCCAAGCGTCGTAACAATTGTGATTGAATAAAGCGCAAAGAGCCTTTTTGCTATAAAACATTTCATGTCCCTTGATTTGGTCTTTTTAACCCTCAAATAAGAAATAAAATATATCTCTAAAAATAAAATAAAGATTGTAGCAAAAATCAACATAATAAGATTCCAATATTCAAGATTCAAAGACGCTTCTATAGTCCCGCCCTTTAAAACAAAAGTCAGACCCAATATAAGCGAACCAAAAAAAGAGTTCACGATATATCTTTTTGAAAATTTCGGCGGAATCTTTTCAAGGAGGGATTCTCTAATCTTTTCAACGCTATTTTCTAAAAGCTCAAGTTCTTTTTTTTCTTCAGCAATCTCCTTTTTTAATTTATGAAATGTTGTTGATTTCATTTTCAGTAGGAAGAACAAAAGGTGGCTTATTTAAATTTTTATTCCTATCCTTGAGTTGAGAATCACTGGAACAGCCTCTGCCAGTTCATATAAATGTTTTTTTCGGTTTCCTGAAGAGTAAAGCCCTTTATTTTTGCAATTTCCTTATAGCTTTCAACAACATGGGCAGGCTCGTTCCATTTGTTCCTAAAAGGACTCATAAAAGGGCTGTCAGTTTCACAAAACAACCTTGAGATGCTGATTAGTTCAGCGATCATCTTATACTGGCTTGCTCTCACAACTGAAGTGGGAACGGAAAAGTACCATCCGTTATCGCTGGCTCTTTTCAACAAACTTTTCTTACCACTAAAACAATGCATCACTACCTTTTTCATACCGTGCTTTTCAAGGATTTCAATCGCGTCCCTCTCGGATTTCCGGGAATGGATAATAACTGGTTTATCAAGTTCTTTAGCAAGCTCGATCATCTTTTCAAACTGCTTTTTTTGTCCTTTGCCCTCATCGCCGTTTTTGTAGTCTAGCCCAATTTCCCCTATAGCAAAAATTTTTTCTTTATTCTTTTTTATAAATGCTATTTCATCGTCAAGGTTGAAATCTAGCTTTTCATTTTTTTCAAACTCAAGCGCATCCATAGGATAAACACCAAGAGAAGGTTTTATTATTTTGTACTTTTTTGAAAATTCAAGAACTTTCCTATTAGATTCGGGACATATTCCCGAAGCAACAATAATACCAACTCCTGCTTTTTCAGCGTTAGAAATTACACTATGTAAATCATTTTCAAAAAACTCGATATGGCAATGGAGATCAATAAACATTTTTCGAATGGTATCTTTTAATCATTTTAATTTCTTGTGAAACCTATTATGCATTTTAGAATACAAGATACTGGATCTTTTGTTGTTATCATAAAAACCTTAATCTACAATTCAATTGATAAATTGCAATGGGCAATATTATTATTCCCAAGAAAAGGGAGATCTGATAGTATTTGCCCAGACTAACAACCCAGCCAATACAGGGGAGGTTATATATCTTGCTATAATCCAAATCATAACCAACACATAACTCTTTCTGAGAAAATTCTTCGTCTTCGCTACAACAATTGACATAATACTGACCCAAGTTTATTCCAACTCCAAGAATTACTGCAAAGACAAGCATCAGTTTCCATGGTCTCTGTTTAGTTGCCCTGGAAAGTAAAAAAGCTGGCAGAATCGCAATAATGTGACCTATGCCCAACATAATATGACTTATGGACAACAAAGTTATCAATGGCTCTGAAAAATTGCCTGAAATTATATTTGCCAACAAAATAACAATATAGATGCCGGCTAAAATAATTAAAACAACAGGAACATTCAGCCACTTCGGCTTTCTGGCACCAAAATCTTCTAAAAGTTTAGTGAGGCACAGGGGGAAAGCAACACCCATCCCAAGCAAAAATATAATTCCAGAAATATACCTAGCGACAGGAACATCTACCAAAGAAAACAACATCGTGGACGCGGACCATAAGAACAAGAAGGCTCCTGCAGATGTTAAATAATACCAGCCACTGGAGCCGCCCTTAGTTATCCTGTAAACACTCAAAGCAAGATAACCTATAATGATACCTAGAATTATAGCAGGCAATCTCAACAAATATGTTGCTAACGTGTACTCCATTAGAACCCTCTTTATAAACAATTTTTATATTTTTTTTGGTAGTTTAGAACAATTGTTTGGTTCAAAATTAGATTTACACTCCAAATTAAAAAAAAGAAAGAGTTATCTAAAAAAACTATT
>CAZBGG010000215.1:0-2524 GCA_964491305.1 uncultured Methanosarcinales archaeon | reverse complement strand
AGTCTGCTTTTTTGCGATCCCTTCAAGCTTTTCCTTTAACATATTCATTTTGCAACTCCCTTCGCCATAAGCGCCTTATATGTTTTGGCTTAATTCCTTGTTTGTAAAATTCCTTGTTTGTAAATTGAACATAAAAAAACAACAACATAGTTGTTAGTTTGGTTTTTATTTGGTTATTACCCGGGCAAGCGCAAGTATCGACACTAAAGCTACCTCATTGTGTCTATTCTTGTATTAATCCCCAAATTTCATCAACATTATTTTTGATTTTTTTAAAACTTTGAACAAAATTAAAAAGCGCAATCCCCTTCCATAATCTTTGATTTGGGAGGGGTTAGCTTTTTGGTTGTGCTTGTTGATGTGTGATATACTGTTTAATAACTTCCAGTGGAGCACCACCAGTTGTAAGTATCAAATAACTTTGACTCCAAAAACAAGGTTTCCAGTAAAACTTGCTTAAAAAGCTGTTAAACTCTTTTCTTATTAAGCGGGAACTAACAGTTTTGTAGTTATTAACCAGTTTAGAAAGCTGGACTTGCGGAGGAGCTTCAAATAGTATATGGATATGGTCGTTTTCTCCGCTAAACTCAATTAGGTTGCAATTCCATTTGTCAAAAATATATTGGGTGATTTCCTTCAGTCTTTCTAAAATTTCATGGCTGATACAAGGATGCCGATATTTTGTAACTACAACTAAATGATATTTAAGATTATAACAAGCATGCCTATTAGTATTGTAATCCATATGTAAAGCAATTTACCCCCTTCAACAACTAATGTTGGTATGTTATAATAATAATGCATATATTGTTATTTTTCAAGAGGTAAAACAAATGGCCAAAATAACCAAGACTGCCAAATTAAAAATCACCAATTACAGGGGTATATTTGAGGAAACCCTACAAAAATATAGAAGTGCACTAGGGTTTATTGTCGATATAGTAAATCGCGAATGGCACATCTTGTACAATATCGGAGAAGAAAAACATAAAATCAACTATATTGAGAGATGGATCCATTGCACCAAGAAAAACCCCGCTCCTAAGTACAACTTCGATAGTTATTTTTATAAGTTTCCTTCGTATCTTAGGCGTAGTGCGATAGCCGAGGCCATTGGCATAGTAAGCAGTTATCGCTCCAACTACGATAATTGGTTACAGAAAAAACAGGAAGTCGAGGCAAAGGGCAAAAAGTTTAAAGACAACCCTCCACGGCTGCAATTTAAACACAAATCGTTTCCTGTTATGTATTCCCCTCACATGTTTAAAAAACACGAAGACGGTAAAGCTTCAATTAAAGTGTTTCACCAAAATGACTGGATATGGATCGATATCAACTATGACACAAGTAATTTGATCAACCGCGATCTGGATGCTTACAAAGAAATGAATCCTGCTTTGGTTAAAAACGGCAAAAAGTTCTTTTTGCATGTGCCGTATGAACGTCGCCAAAAACTTAAAAATACTCCTATTAAGAAGCAGATCATCATATCAGTTGATTTAGGGTTAAACAATAGCGCGGTTTGTTCAGCTATGTACTCTGACGGCACTATCATCGGTCGCAAATTTATTGACCAACCGATAGAAAAAGACCGTCTATCTACCATGGTCAACAAGCTAGCTAAAGCAAATAGGCAATCAGGCAAAGGCAGAAAACCCAATTGTTGGCGTAGAATCAACGGGTTACAAAAACACATAACCCAAGACACCGCTAACCAAATTGTAGAGTTTGCCCGGGAGCACAATGCCGATGTGATCGTATTTGAGCGCTTAGGCCCATTTAAGCCGCCTAAAGGTCTTCGTGGTTCTAAAAGATTGCGACGCAAGCTACATTTTTGGGCCAAAAAACGGGTACAAAAAAAGACTGAAAAAAAGGCTCATCGTTATGGCATTCGGCTTCGCCGGGTAAACCCGAAGAATACCTCTTCTTTGGCGTTTGATGGTAGCGGTGAAGTTACAAGAAGCGACAAAAAAGATATCTGTGTATTCCCAACGGGCAAGGTTTACCATGCAGATCTGTCTGCATCATATAACATTGGTGCCCGTTATTTCATAAGGGAATTACTAAAACCCTTTTCTGAAAAGAAAAGGTTGCGACTTGAGGCAAAAGTCCCTTCAGTTGCAGTTCGAACCAAATGCACCTTGGCTTCGTTAATTAGCCTCAATAAAGCAATGTAGCCGCATGGCTAAACCAATGCGTGTTGATGGCTGTATTCAAGTCAGGGAGTTCGATTGTTAATGCAATCGGAAGCTCCACCCATAATCTTTGATTTGGGTGGAGAGGTTCACGCAGCATCTCTTTTTTGATGGATGATTTCATTGCTCTAACAACCGCTTCATTGCTTTCAAATAGTTCATTTATGGAACCATGCTTTTCCAGAACTTCTTGCAGTTTTTCCGCTTCAGTGTTAATAAAATGAGCTAAACCTAACTCTTCTAGTGCAATAGATAGAAGCAACAAGTTTACGGCATCTTTCCTTTTAACATGAATATTAGGCTTAAGATTTAAAATGTTTGGAGTGAAA
>CAZBGG010000214.1:0-2539 GCA_964491305.1 uncultured Methanosarcinales archaeon | reverse complement strand
CAAGGAAGAGATATGGGCAATGCTCAGGAAGAATATAGTAGACTTCGTTATGTTCTTGAAAAGAGAAACACTACTGAAAATCTTGATAAAACAAAAGCAGAAATAGAGAAAATAAACAACCAAGCTGAAAAGTTTTTAGATGAAGATGGTAATATCAAGGAAGGTAAAGAAGAAGAATTTAATAGACTCGCTAGAAAACAGAGACCATTGGTTGAAAAATATAACAATTTAATAGCAGAGTATAATTATCTAACAAGAAATATTGATAGTTTGTCAGAGAGGTATGTTACTGCCTTGCAAAAAGCAGGTATAAAATATGAAGTTGATGAATCTGGTGTTGTTGAAATAACTGATAAGGAATTTTTAGATGCTATTGAACCTTATGTCCCATATTTTAAGAGATTAGAAAATGCTGGGGGTGACAGTGGAACAATTAATCTTGCAAGAAGGGTAGGAAGAATCTCAAGAGGGGCTGCAGAATTAGCTGCATTTATTGCTATAATTTCTTTAACAAAAGGTACAGGAAAAGCAGCATTAGGAGCTAAATATTCTGGGGCATTAAAACTTGCAGGGGGTGCCACTGTAAAAGCTGCGAATAAAAAAGGGTGGTCGAGGATATTGCAAGTGTTGGGTATTGGAACAACTAAGTTAGCTAAAAAAGCTATACTTCCTGGATTAGCTGGATGGAGGGGTTATAATGAGGCGATGGTAGAGTATGCAAAAACAGGAGACACTAGAGCAGCAATAGGAATGGGTATTGCAGGAGCAGCAACAACTATTGCTGTAATAAAAGCATTTAATATTCCAACAAAAGCAATCAAAACAAGAATGGAAGGGGCAAGATGGAAACAAGCAGCAGTTAAGGCGAGTAAAGCATCAGACAATGCATGGAAAAAAACAATAGCAGATTATCAAAGAAGAGATGTCCCCTTATGGCAATGGGGAAAAGCAACAAAGCATTTTGAGATAAAAGATGTTGCAAGAATTGGAAAGACAAAAGATATGTTTCTTCAAACAAAAAATATTCCTGCAAAGCAAATATCAAGAATTTCTGTAAGTACATCTGCAACAAAACCTGTGAAAGTTCCTATATGGAAGGTAGGTGTTTTTGAAAATAAGATTACTGGTAAAAGGTTCTTTAGACCAATACCTTCTTCAAAAACTATTCATGCAAACGACATAACCTTTACTTTTAAAATGAAAGATGGAAGGATTTTTGCTAATTCTATTAAAGGTTTATCAGAAAAACCCTTGAAAACTTATGGTACTTTGGAGGGATTTATGAAAGCAACAAAAGGAAAGAAGTTTTATTTCTTGGAGTATAATCCTGATTTGAATAGAAATATCTATATGTCAACAGAAATGAAAAATGTTAAGATGGTAGATGGTAAGATGAAACTTGTTCCTTTCAAAACCAAGGATATAACATATATGATGAAACAGTATGGTTTCAATCCCAAAACAAACTCCTTTAAAGTTGAAACAAGACTTCCAGAAAAAGAGTGGAGGAGGTTGTACCCAGATATTGAAAGAATATATAAGAGAGCATCTCCTGTAGGAAAAGCAGAGGTAAAAAAAGTATATAGCAAGGGAGATAATATTCCAAGAGAGTTTTTTAAAGTAAGAGATTTTAGTTTTACTATCGATAAGAAAGGTACAACATATCTAATTAGACCAGATAGAATTGTTGTAGATAGAATGACTGGTCTCATAAAACATGATGCAGGAATAGCACTTTCTAAAAAGGAATCAGTTGTCACAAACTTGAATAGGATAAAAGATTTGTTGGAAAGGCAATTCCAATCTTTTGGTTTAATTCCTGATAAGGTTCTATTAAAAATATCTAATAAACATACAATGAATACATTAAAAAAGTTTTACCAATCAATGAAATCTGGCAGATATAAGATTGAGTTAAATATAGGCGAGATTGATAAATTAGACCCTGTTTTAAGAAAAGCTGTATTAAAAAATTCAGAACTAAAAAAGATACCTTCAGCAGATGTTTTAAAACCAGGAAAAGAAGTAAAGTACACAGAAATTAAACAAATGATTTCCCCAGATGTTAAAATGGAGCCTTATTTTAGAGGAACTCCTTATACTCCAACCGTAACACCAGAGCCTTTTGCCGAATATACTCCTATATTTGCTGCTAATAAAAACATTCTAGGAACTGTTTCAGAAGGATTAAAAGATGTTAGTTCTGCATTTAAACTTAAAGAATTTACCCCTATTCAACAAAGAGATGTTAGGATGAAATTAAAAGGCATAGAGAGGGGATTAAGAGATATTAACATAACTCAAGTTACTCAAGATATTAATTCAAGACTTGAGGGATTAGAAAGTGGTATTGAACAAATGAAAAACAGACTTAAAGAATTACAGAAAACCTTCCAAGAGTATAAATCGAGGAATATACAATTACAAATTAATGATGTAGAGTCAAGAATTAAACAAGCCCAGAAACAACAACAACAATTAAAAAACAAACAGAAAGCTGCACAAAAACTTCAACAAATGTTCAAAACAGATATGGAGT
>CAZBGG010000213.1:0-2539 GCA_964491305.1 uncultured Methanosarcinales archaeon | reverse complement strand
TGTATTTTCCATATTCTCAATAAAAATCTAATGAAAAGTTAATTATCTCCCCTGTAGAAGGAAGCGCTTTTTTCGGGAGAAACAGGATTTATAATGGTGCCGGTTGCAAGCTCAAACCCCGCCCATTTCGTCAGCCTGGGAGCAATTTCAATATGAAAGTGCATATCCCTCAACCCGTACTGGATATAAAAATTGTAAGGTGCGCTCAGTTCTTTCAACTTCCTCGTGACTTTTAGCAATGCATTGCTTAAGCTTCTTAATTCTCCACTATTTAAGTCCTCAATCCCAATAACATGCCTCCTGGGCATCAACCACACCTCAAATAAAAATCTTGAGGCGTAGGGAGAAAAACAAACAACATTCTCGTCCTTAAAAATCAGCCTGTCAGAATCTTTTTCAGCAAGAATTATATCACAATAGGGACAACCATCATATCCTGAACAAAACTCTTCCTTTTTAGCCACTTCGTTAGGCACTATGTTATAAGATATAATCTGGCTGTGACTATGGCGAATACTGGCCCCAGCCTCCTCTCCATGATTTTTGAACACGCAAACATAAAGAGTGTTTTTCCCTTCTTTCAGGTATACTATCCTTTCCCTGTAAACATCAAAAATCTCATAGACCTTTTCTAAACTAAAATCCCAGAAATCTTCTGAATGATTAGGTGTTTCAACAATAACCTCATGGCTGCCAACAGCATCAGCAAAGGTAAAAAATTTATTGTGGGTTTGCAACTCCAAGGCTTCCCCTTTACCTACCGCAGAAAACTTATTGGGAAAAACACGAATTTGCCACTTCCCTTCGCGTCTTCTTCTGGAAATCTCAGGAGGCGTCTTTTCCTCATTACCTGGGCAGAAGAAACAATTGCTATTTTCTTCCTCTGTACTTGATTCTTTCTTGAACTCATGGGGCCTTTTTCCCCTGCTCTCAGCAATAATCACATATCTATCAAGGATATAATCTTTTCTTAGCTCCATAAAAATAACTCACCAAACGACTATTCACCAAGAGACATATTGTGAGCCTTTATGTAATTATTTATTAGCACCTTCCAGTCCGCTAACTCAGCCATCTTCTTGGCAGCCATCTTCTGCTCCACCCTATCCTTCCTTTTAAACAGCGTGTAATCGTAAAGCTTATTTGACAACTGATTCCTGGAATCGTCAGGACTTTTATTAAGCCTGTCTATCACAAATATGCCATTATCCTTGTCATCCTCGCTGCTCTTCTCCCTTATAAACCGTCCGAACCCGGCAAGATCAGTTGTCACTGAAGGCACACCTAAAGCAGCGCTCTCAAGCGGAGTATACCCCCAGGGTTCATAATAGCTTGGAAATACACCAAGATGACATGCCTGAATAGCCTTGTAGTACTTAAGCTCCATTAACCTGTCAAAGCCGTCAAGGTAGACCGGATAAAAAATTACTTTCACTTTATCATCTGAAGAATTCTTAAGATCTGCCTCCTCAAAAGCGTTAAGTATAGGGTCATTTTCTTCATCAAAAAGCCTGTGGGTACTCTTTTTTATCTCATCGCTTTTGTTAAGCTTGGTCCTAAAAGAATTAAGCTCCTGTATCTCTTCATCATCAAACAACTTTGTGTTCAAGAAATCATCCCCGGCCATCACGCTCCTTATTACTTTTTGCTTTATTGAAGGCAGTGACTTTTGGATAAAATCATCGATCTGGTCAAATTGCTCCCTATTTTCAAGGAGAGATTGATGTATGCCATTTACTCCGGCAGGAATCCAGAAAAAAGCAATCACTGTTTTTTTACTGTTCTCGTCCTTAAGTCTCCTGTTCAAGTCACCCAGTGATTTAATAAAAAGGTCTATGCCCTTGTTCTTATATTCATATCTTCCCACTATGAAATAAAGGAGTGTTTGCTCAATGTCAAACTTATAGTGTGGATAAAAGTACAAAGTACAGAATTCCTTGGCCTTATCACGGCAATGCTTGTGCTGGATTGAGGCCTCTTCAAAAGTAGGGAATTTATCAATGTCAAGACCATTAAGCAAAAGAACATCTGCCTTCTTACCAAGTATTTTTTCCGCCTCTATTGACGTGATCTCACTCACCGTAGTAAAAACATCCGCGCTATGAGCACATTCCCTCTCAGTTGTAAATTTATCAATAATACCTAGTTTTCCCGCCATTTCATAAGGGTCAATCTCATCAAGCATATTATAAAGGTTATAGCCTGAGCCTGCCATAGACCTGCCAAGTATCGTCGCATGCGTCGTGAAAACCGACTTAATATCAACATCTGATTTTTTCAGGTAAAGCAAGGATATACCAGCCATCCATTCATGGAAGTGGGAAACAACACTTTTACCCTGTTGTTTTCTTGCAATTTTTTCAAGCAAGATACTTACAGCATAACTCCAAATAGCAGGCTCATCAAAATCCCATCCTGATGCATGGCTTTCAATACCATAATTTTCCCACAGCCACTTTCTCAAATCAGCCCATTTTCCCTTGATACTATTAAAATCTATAAGTATAACATAAGGCTTACCTTTCACAAGCCATCTGCC
>CAZBGG010000212.1:0-2551 GCA_964491305.1 uncultured Methanosarcinales archaeon | reverse complement strand
ACCTTAAGTCAACCTCTTGTATTCCAAAAGCATCATTGCCAAACACATCAACTACACGTACAGCAATCTTGTATTTTTTTCCTTTTTTAAGTGTCGTCTCTGCTGAAGTAGGTACAGGTTCAGTCTTTTTCCTCTCCTTTATGGCCTGCCAATTGCTTCTGAATACCTGGCCATCGTAATCCCAGTCGATTGTCCAATAATCAATCAAGTAAGCAAAATTTTTTCTAAGAAGTTTATCCACTTCAGGCCTTTTCTTTTCATCACGTACTGGAATATCAGGAACAACATATCTTGACAGTTTAATACCGACTCGGAAGTCCTTACCTAAATCTTGTACCTTAGAAGGTTTATCAAGTCTAAGATATGGTTTTTGATAAAAAACAATCTTTTCTGAAATCTCTGGATCACCAACTTTTGTGCTTCTAAGATATTTATAAACATCAGAAGGTATTATCTTCGTTTCAACATCAGCTAAATATGTTTTTTTTGTAGCAAGTTTATTCCAATCCTGATCAAACCCCATCTCATAATCCCATGCAAGTATAACAAGTTTCTTGTAACCTTTTCCATCCATATTCTTGGCTTCCTTTGCTAATTCCATAGCTTTGTCAGCCATCATTGGTCGATCGGGCTCAGAAACATAGACAAGGGTATTTTTATTTTGTTTTGATATACCAAATGCTTGTCTATCATCCCTTGGATTAGCACCATAGAGTTTAAGGATTATAGTGTACATTTCTTTAAGATTAATTTCATTCGCATAAATTAATTGTCGTTGATAGTTGCCCAAATTTTGGATAAGAAAAGGAAGTGCTTCATTATTCACTAATCTTGAACGAGTTACCTGAATAGATGTTTTCGATAAATCTGAGGTTATCCATCTCCTACCTGTCCTTTCTGCAACAGAAGAAGTTGTACCCGATCCACAAAAAAAATCTGCAACAAGATCTCCTTCATTAGTAGAAGTTTTAATAATTCTTTGCAATAGTTCTTCCGGTTTTTGGGTAGGATAGTCAGTTCTTTGTTTGGCTTGAGAATTTACTGGGTATATATCATCCCAAATTGTATTTACCTTAATTCCTGGCATTTGATCCAAGTATTGTTTTTTAAGAGGCATAGCTCCATCCTTTTCTTGGACTATTAAACCTTGATTATATAATTCAAGCATTCTTTCCTTTCTTACAGCCCATACTTCAGTTCTACCTAAAAATTCATATCGCAAATTTGGACGATTTTTGTTCATATTTATTATCGGGATTAAAGCAAATCTTCTTCCCGAAGGCAAAGCCTTCTTTCTTCTTTCTAAATCATTTAATTCTCCTTTTGAATACTTTTTGTAAGAACCATCTTCTTGTTCAAAGTAACAATAATACCTATTTTTTTTATCAGAATCATAGTCTTTAAATTCTTGATTCCATGTATAATCAATGGATTTTGTATAGTATAAAATGGTGTCATGTTCAATGCCAAATGTTTTAAAAGATGTTGTTTTATTTGTGGCTCTCTTCCAGATAATTTCAGAACGAAAATTATCCATTCCAAAAATTTCATCTGCAATCGCCTTAACATAATGACCTATTGTTTGGTCAATATGTATGTAAATTGCTCCTTTTTCACTAAGAAGTTTCCTCATAAGTTGTAATCTTGGGTACAACATATCAAGGAATGAATCAATACCCCTTTTCCATGTATCAGTATAAGCAAGACGTTCATTCATTGATAATTCTTTGTCAAATGTTTGGTTGCCTATTTTGACCTGATTAGAAAAATTAAAATTCTCACCTGTATTGAAAGGAGGATCAATGTAGACTAAGTCAATCTGTCCCTCATAACCTTTGGCAAGCAGAGCTTTCATTACTAAAAGATTATCACCCCAGATTATTCTGTTTGGAACATCGCTTATATCTTTGGTATTAGACCAAAAAGTATTAAGTTTTTTATTCAAATTTCCTATGTCTTCTTTATTTGGATAAACTTCTTCAGCAGTTTGAAAATCCAAATCCTTAGCAGTGGGTTCTTTTTTAGGTTTCGATGCCCAAATTAAACGAGCAGTATCCTTTGCTCTTGGCTTTTCCTTTCCATATTCTGCCCTTTCTTCCTGAACTGAAAATTGTTTCTCCTCATTCATTTTATAAGTGCTCCTTCATCTGTTCTTCCATCATGATCTCAAACTGTCTTGACATGAGCCAGCCTTTTTTCTTGCAAAAATCTTTGTATTTATCATATAGTTCTGTATTTACCCTGAGTGTTATGTTTTTTGAATCCATCGTTAACCCCTTTATAAATACATTTACTTGCATTTGTATATAAATATTTCTGTTCCATGTGGATATTTTCTTCCTAATTGGGATAAACGAGCCTCTGAGTCCCCTCTGCTCCGACATTCTTTCAACTATTTCCAAAGCCACTAGGCTAGTGGTGATACAGATGAACTGTGAAATCTGCGGTAAAGTCCTACAAGAAAGCGAGAAAAAGCTCTGCCAGTCCTGCCTTGCCTTCATCGAATACAAATATGGCAGTCTGGAAGAGTTCGAAAAAATCCGTAAGGGGA